>DASROG010000289.1:0-3467 GCA_035646995.1 Myxococcaceae bacterium | reverse complement strand
AGGCCTTCCTCCGCGCGGTCGGTGAGACAGCGGCGCGTGCCACTGCCGTCCGGCGAGGGCTCGAGCACCGGGCGGTGAGCGAGGACAGGCGCAGCAGCCACCGGCGCAGGATACGCTCCCCGTGCCCGATCAGCACCTGCGTCGGCTCGTCCGCCCACCGCGGATCGGTGAGCCGGGCCTCCACCGCGAGCGCCCGCCCCCTCCGCGAGACCGAGGGCGCGCCCGACGATCCTGCCGTCTCTCCAGCGGATCCCGCGGGAGGGAGGTCATCACCGGGACGTCGGAGAGCGAGCGATGGGGTTGCATCGCAGGGATGGTCTTCCCCGGGGGGCGGATGCTTCGACGCCATCAGGCCGCGAGATCGTGGCCCCCCGCCAGCACGCCACTCGCGCGCTCGTACAGCGCACGGCCCAGCGCGAGCCTCTCCGGAGTCGCTCCCGCCCCGGCGATCGCCCGTGTGCACCCGTCGACGTCACCGACGTCGGAGAGCTCATGCAGCCGATGAGCGTTCCAGAACCACGCAGTCACCTCGGCGTTGTATCTCCGGGCCAGGCCCGGGTTCGCCATCAGATCCAGGTCGAGCGCGGCCCCTGCCTCCCGGTATGCCCGGCGGCCGGTCAGCTGAATCCAGCCGCGCCCGAAGTAGGGCGCCGACGGCCGGCGAGAACCGTCTGGCTCCTCGAGCTGCCGGAAGCGTCCCGAGGTGGCCGCGAGCTGGGCGAGAAGCATCGCCGCGCGCAGGTGGGTGATGCAGCCGGTGCGGACGAGGATGGTGTTCAGCGACAGCGCGGCGCTGGCCGGGGCCTCGGGGCAGATGGCCTTGAGCTGGGACGGCGTGAGTGAGATTGCCATGACACGGGCCTTCCGTTCACTCCTATGGATGCCGGGAGGGGCCGACCGTTGCGCCCTCTCGAGCTCGAGCGCTCACGGCGTGACAGGCCCACCACCCGTGGCGCCGGCTCATCCTGCACGTGAACCCGGAGCGGGGCCTGCCCGGCCTGTCGGTCCACAGGTCGGAGCAGGGATCGCTGCACGATCCGGTCGCGTCGCCCTCGGGACGATTCGCTCGAGCTCCGTCGGTTCGGAGGGTGGCGGCCGCCCGGCTTGCCCTTTATCTCGCCAGCCCGCCCCGGCGTTCAGGTGCGGCCAGACCGAGGAAGGGAAGCGAAACCATGAGCACAGTCAGGACCAAGGACGGCGTGGAGATCTTCTACAAGGACTGGGGCAAGGGGCAGCCGATCGTGTTCAGCCATGGCTGGCCGCTGTCCGCGGACGACTGGGACACCCAGATGCTGTTCTTCGTGAAGCAGGGCTTCCGGGTCATCGCCCATGACCGCCGGGGCCATGGCCGATCGTCGCAGGTGAGCGAGGGCCACGACATGGACCACTACGCGGACGATCTCGCCGCCGTGACGGCTCACCTGAATCTCGAGAACGCCGTCCACGTCGGTCACTCCACCGGCGGAGGCGAGGTGGTCCACTACATCGCCCGGCACGGTCAGGGCCGGGTGGCCAAGGCGGCGATCCTCAGCGCGGTTCCCCCGCTGATGGTCAAGACCCCGGCCAACCCCGGCGGGCTTCCCAAGGAGGTCTTCGACGGGCTCCAGGCGCAGCTGGCGAAGAATCGCTCCTCCTTCTATCGCGAGCTTGCGGCAGGGCCGTTCTACGGGTTCAACCGGCCCGGTGCGAAGCCAGACGAGGCGATCATCCAGAACTGGTGGCGGCAGGGGATGATGGGTGGCGCGAAGGCGCACTACGACGGGATCGTGGCCTTCTCCCAGACCGACTTCACCGAGGATCTCAAGAAGATCACCGTCCCGGTGCTGGTGATGCACGGCGACGACGACCAGATTGTCCCCTACGCAGACTCGGCGCCCCTCTCGGCCAAGCTCCTCAAGAACGGCACGCTGAGGACCCACAAGGGCTTCCCGCACGGGATGCCCACCACGCACGCGGAGACCATCAACGCCGAGCTCCTCGCCTTCATCAAGGGAGCTGAGCGTCGAGGTGAGTGACGACCGTCAGCCGTGACTTGCAGGGAGTCGACCCCTCGGTGCCATTCGAGGTACCGGGGGTCACCCGGGGCCTTGGGGCGGCTCACCGCTGGGTGTAGCCGCGCGCGCCGGGACACCGCTCCAGGATGCTCTCGCGCGGGGGAACGTCTCCCTTCCCATCGGTGTGGTCGGCCACCGCCGCGACGACCCGGAGGATCCTCAGGCACCTGTCGCTGACCCGGGCTTCGAAGCAGCAATTGTGCTCGGCGTCGTAGACGTTGGCCAGCTTGAGGATCTGGCGCTGGCGCGCCTCGACGGCGGAGCGCTCCATCGCTCCGCCCCAGAGCACGACGAGGAGGAGGCTCGCCAGAGCCACGAGCAGCGGTCGGGCGAAGCGGCCGGCGCAGACGCCCACCCGCTCGAGCGCGTTCAGCCTGTCCACGTCCTCCACCACCTTCCAGTTCTCCATCCGAAGCCCGAAGAGACACTTCCCGAGACCCTGGCCGTCCCGCTCCAGCCTCCAGCGCAGGAGAACGAAGAGGGTCCCCAGCACACCCAGGAACACCACCAGCCGCACGGCGATCGAGGGGCCGTCAACGGGACCTTCGGGGAAGGTGTTCAACGTGATGGGGCTCGCGCCCCAGCCCAGAGCGACGAGGTGTGTCGGGAAGGCGGCGATCGCCGCGGCCAGCGCCAGGTCCACCAGGCTGGCGCCCAGGGTACGCGCCTTCACGCCGCGCCTCGCTCGCGCGCGATCTCCCGCGCGGCGTGGGCAGCGAACCCCACGTCCTCCTGGAGCCGGCGCAGCTCCCGGGACACGCCCGTGTCGCCTGGCGCGGTGGCGAGACCGAGCCGGGCCACGGTGGTTTCCAGCGCCGCGGAGATGCGAAGGAGCTGGCTCATGGCGAGAGCCTGGGCCCGCTCGAGGTCGCCGGCCTCGCGGCACGCTTGCTCCACCCCGGCGATCGCCTCCGCCAGGTCCGCGGCCTGGTCGGGCGCTGCTGCAGCCCGGGCCCGCAGCTCCTCGAGCCGCGCGAGCAGCCGCGGCTCGTCCACTGCCGCCATCCGGTCCAGGCGCTTCTGCACGTCACCGGCGATGTCCAGGGCGCGGACGGTGAGGTCCATGGCTTGCTGCCGGGGCTCGTCGAAGAGCATCTGCACCGACGGCGGGGCCTCGCGGAAGGAGCGGTGAAGGGTGAGCGTGCGCTCCACGAGTCGGCGGACCGTCGCCTGCAGGCCGCGATCCTTCAGCTGCCCGAGCGACGCCCGGTAGCGCTGCGCGAGCCCGGCGGGGAGTGGACGTGGCTCGGAGGTCACCGGGACGGTGGCCAGGGCCGGGACCAGCCGGTGAGCATTTCGCAAGACCCACGACGCCGCCCAGGGTCCACCCAGGCCCACCGCGACCAGGAGGGCCAGCTGCCGGGCGCCGCCGCCGGTGCGCACGTAGAGGACGATTCCCGCGCCGAGCAGGAA
>DASROG010000288.1:0-4664 GCA_035646995.1 Myxococcaceae bacterium | reverse complement strand
TCGGGGAAGAGCCACCGCGGCGGCGGGAGCGACAGATCGAAGGCAAAGCTCGCCCCCGGCGCGAGGTGCTCGCGCGCGGTGACGAACAGCGCCTCGAGATCCCCCCGGGTGGCCACGAGGGCGACGGCGTCGCGCGGTGCGAACACGCCGACGAAGCGCTCGGTGAGCCGCAGCGATCTCGGATCCGCGCGCATGAGCTGCAGGCGTCCCTGCATCTCGGGAGGGAGCCCGGCGCGCGTCTCCTCGGCGCGGCGTTCAGATCACCGGCGTGGATCCGAGCCCGCGCATGCTCGCCCGCGCCGAGGAGACGCGCGCCGCACGAGCGCCTCGGCCAGCATTCCCTCCGCCACGCCCAGGACCAGCACCGGGCCACCGGACTCGGGCAGGAGCGACGCGTAGCGCGCGACCTCGCCCCGTGCTCCGCCCACAACAGTGAGCGATCTCCGCCGTTCTCCGCGCGCCATGTGTGCGACCAAAGCTGCAGGCACCGGACTACCACACCGGCGCCCCGGCCGTTGTGCGAGAGGGTGTGTGCGACGACTGCGCTCACGCCGCCGGACCTTTCGTTGCGTGCCGAACTCCGTACAATGGTGCCCTTCCCCAGATGACCACCGGTTCCTCCGCGACCATTCCCGCACACACCGTCCTCGGCCTGCGTGCCCAGACCGAGCGCCTCGGGTTCCAGGAGTTCCACCTCGTCCTGGTCAATACCGACGGGGTCGGGAAGTCGTTTCCCATCACCGACAGCTCCCTGAAGATCGGGAAGTCGCCGGACAACGACGTGGTGATCGACCAGCCGACGGTGAGCCGGAATCATCTGGTGATCCAGAGGCAGGGCGACCGGTTCCTGGTGCAGGACCTCCAGTCCACCAACGGCACCTTCATCGACGGTGCGCAGATCCGCGAGGCGTACCTCAAGCCCGGGCAGCTCCTCGAGCTGGGCGACGTGCAGCTCCGCTTCCAGTCAACCCTCACCCCGGTGCGGATCGCGCCCTCGGTGGAGGACCGGCTGGGCGAGCTGGTCGGCAAGAGCGTGCCGATGCGGCAGATCTTCGCTCTCCTCAAGAGGATCAGCTCCACCGACTCGACTTTGCTCCTGGTGGGCGAGACCGGGAGCGGCAAGGGTGCCGCGGCCAAGGCCATCCATCAGCTGTCGCCGCGGCACGACGGCCCGCTGGTGGTCTTCGATTGCGCGGCGGTGAGCGACAGCCTGATCGAGAGCGAGCTCTTCGGCCACGAGAAGGGCGCCTTCACCGGTGCGGTCAACCAGCGGATCGGCTGCCTGGAGCGCGCGCACGGCGGCACGCTCTTCCTCGACGAGATCGACGACCTGGCCCTCGACCTCCAGCCCAAGCTGCTGCGGGCCATCGAGGATCGCGAGTTCCGCCGGCTCGGCGCGAGCAGCTCGCCCATCGCCTTCGACTCGCGCATCGTCGCCGCGAGCAAGAAGGACCTCTGGGCCGAGACCCAGGCCGGGCGCTTCCGCGAGGACCTGTACTTCCGGCTGAGCGTGTTCACGGTCAGCCTGCCGCCGCTCCGCGACCGCAAGGAGGACATCCCGCTGCTGGTGGACGCCTTCTCCGGCGAGGCGCTCTGGGATCGCCTGCCCGCGGCGGTGCGCGAGCAGTTTCTGGCCCACGCCTGGCCGGGGAACGTGCGCGAGCTGCGCAACGCTCTCGAGCGCGCCCGGCACATGGTGGACATCCCCGAGCTGTCCAGCGGCTCGCTGCTCAGGGAGTTCGCCAGGGACGCGCCGGCGGGCGGTGACTTCCTGCCCGCGAGTTACGGGGGACCGTTCAAGGAGTGCAAGGAGGGCCTGGTCCGCCAGTTCGAGCGCGAGTACCTGACCCGGCTCCTGGCCCGCTCCAAGGGCAACGTGGCCAAGGCCGCTCGCGAGGCGGAGCTGGACCGGAAGCACCTCTACTCGCTCCTGCACAAGTACGGTCTGGTCCAGTCCGACTCGGAGTGAGCCGGCGCCGCTCAGCGTTGCTCGGGGGGAGCTTCGCCCTCCTCGCGGTGGTGGCCGCCGTCGCCTGGCAGACCCGGCTCCGGCGGCCGGAGCCCCGGCTCGCCGACGTGGGCCCGAGGGTGGTGAGCAACCAGACGGCGCAGCCGCTCTCCCTCTACGGCGCTCACTTCCGTCGAGGGATGAGGCTCCGCATCGGCTCGCCCTTCGATCGCACGGTGCCGCTCACCGTGGTCGATGCCGAGCACGCCCACGCGCGGCTTCCGGTGGACCTCACCCTTCCCCCGGAGACCGCGCAGGTGACCGCGGTGCTCTCGGTGGAGGGACAGACGACGCGATCCGAGGTGGGGCTCACGGTGGTGAACGACGCTGCCTTCGCCGACTGGACGCAGATGGTCCGTTCCGGCGACGTGCTCTGGGCGGCCTCCTCCACCACCGATGCCCTCGCGCGGATCGACCCGGTCTCGGGCGAGGTGACGCGCTTTCCAGGAGGGGACGGGCCCTCGGCCCTCGCGGCGTGGACCGAGCCCGACGGCGCGCAGCGGCTGGGGGTGGCCCATTCCTGGGCGAACGAGCTGTGGATCCTCGACGCGCGGTCGGGCGCGGTGCTCCGCACGCTCGCGGCCCCCGCGTACGCCACCGGCGTGGTGGTGGATCCCGGCCGGCGCCTGGCGGTGGTGGCCGAGACGGTGGAGAACACCGTCCGGGCGCTCTCGCTCGACGACGGGCGCGAGGTCTGGCGCCGCGAGGTCCTGCCCGACCCGAGGCCGCTGGCCCTTGCCGGGGGCTGGGTGGTGGTCGGGAGCCAGGGCACGGGCGAGCTCGAGCCGCTGTGGCTGGACCACGGCCGGCCCGCGGGCCCGATCGGCCCCCGGCCGGGCACGCCCATCGTGGGCGGTCACACCGAGCCTCACGCGCGGGACGTGATGGGCGGCAAGGCGCCCCGCTCGCTGCTCTGGTCTGCCCGGCTGGGAAGGCTCTTCGTCACCAGCATCGGTCCCAACATCGGCCCCAACCCCCAGAGGATGGAGGTCTCGATGAACGGGGGCGTGGGAGTGGTGGACCTCGGCGCCCAGCGCTTCGAGCGACACCTGGGCTTCGGCGCGGGAGTCACCGAGGGCATGGCCCTCGACGACGCCGGCGGCCGGCTGTACGTGGCGGACACCGGGCTGGGGCTGGTGCGCGCGCTGGATGCCCGCGCGCTCGCCGCCGGTGACGGCCCTGCCCGGACCGCCGAGCTCTGGCGGCTCCCGGTCCTCCCTCCCCCCGGCTTCCCGCTGGCGCGCGACGCGGCCGACTACGGGGTCAACGGCCGGGCGGGGGTGGAGCTGCACTCGGGTCCCCGCGCGCTCGCGCTCTCCGCGTCCGCCTCGCAGCTGTACGTGCTCGACCGTTTCACCGCGACGGTGGCCGTGGTGGACGAGGTGCGATCCGACCGGCCTCGCGTCGCCCGGCAGATCGCGCTCGAGCCCTCCATCGGACCGCGCGAGCGCCGACTGGGACAGGTCCTGTACTTCGCCGACATGGGCCGGAGCGGGATGAGCTGCGACAGCTGTCATCTCGAGGGCCACGACGAGGGGATCCTCTTCGAGAAGACCCACCCCTTGCGCATCTACCGGAGCCCGACGGTGCGGGGCACCCGCGAGACCCCACCCTACTTCACCCCGGCGAGCACGCGGAGCCTGGCCGAGACCGCGCAGATGGTGGGGGACCGCAACCGGTACATGAACCCGACGCTCACCGAGTCCGAGGTTCGGCAGCTCACGCTGTTCAGTGCCACCGTGACCAACCTGCCCAATCCCTACCGCGGGGCGGACGGTGCCCCGCCGGCGTCCATCGCCCTCCCCGGCGGCGGAAGCGGCCGGCCGCTGGAGGGGCGGCGGCTGTTCGACGGGAGGGCCGACTGCGTCCGCTGCCATCCGCCGCCCCTCTTCACTTCCGACCAGGAGCTGTCGACCCGCGGCCACTTCATCGACGTGGGCACTCCCCGGGCCTTCCCTCTGCGAACCGGAGATCAGGAAACGGTCTTCCGGGGCGTGGGCGTGCCCTCGCTGGTGGGAGCCTGGGACATCTTCCCCATGCTCACCACCGGACTGGCCGGCTTCCGGGAGGAGAACGGCCGCGCGGTCCCGGCGGACCGGGTGCCGCTCCGGGCGATGATCGACCGCTACTCGGCCCCACCGCACGGGAACGCCGCCGCGCTCGACGCCCAGGAGAAGGCGGACCTCCTCGCCTATCTCCTCACCCTGTAGCTCTCCGGGGGAGTGTGGGGGCGAGACCCCGGGGCCGGCGCCACAGCCCACGCGCGCCCACCGCGGCGACCGCGTCCAACTCCGCGGACCGCCGACGTTTCGCCCGCCCGGACGCTGCTGGATCGCGCGTTGCTAGGGACGGACCTCGGAAAGTGGAGGATTTCATGACCCGAGCTCTAGCAAGCGCGGTGATCGCTCTGGCCCTGCTCTGGGCCGTGCCATCGCTCGCGCAGAACAGTGACAACCCGGAATGTCTTGGTACCCAGTGCGGCACGCCGCAGGAACAGGGCGGCGGCGGCTGCGGTTGTGGCTGCGGCTGTTCGGTGTGGGTGAGCTACACCGACGACGGCAAGACGCTGTCGTACACCGACGACGCCGACGGTGACGGCAAGTCCGACGGCTTCGACAACTGCCCCTTCGTGGCCAACCGCGACCAGGCGGACGGT
>DASROG010000287.1:0-2786 GCA_035646995.1 Myxococcaceae bacterium | reverse complement strand
CAACCCCAACGCCTGCCTCGACCCCAACGCGGCCTTCGCGGTGAGCGCCGGTGGCAGCATCACCCTCAAGCGCGGTGAGGCCCTGCGGCTGCCCCTCTTCGCCAACCGGAACAACGTCGGCATCAGCTACACCTGGACCGTGACCAAGCGGCCCTCGGGCTCCTCCGCCGCCGTCCAGAACCCGATCGGCGTCGCCAGCGTCAGCCGGCACTGGAACTACGCCTACTCGGACAACGTGGGGAAGCCCATCTTCACTCCCGACGCCGAGGGCGAGTTCGAGATCCAGCTGAGCGCGAAGATGGTGACCCCCGACCCGAGGTACCCGGGCGTGGGCACCTCCACCGCGGCGCTGACGGTGAAGGTGCAGTCGGGGAGCCAGGCCAGCGGTGGCTGCACCGCGCTGCCCCTGGGTGCTCCGGCCGCCGGTCTGGCCCTCGCCGCCCTCGGTCTGCTCGTCCGCCGCCGCCGGCGGAGCTGATCAGTACGGCTTCGGAGATTCGCCGGGACACCTGACTCCCCTTTCGCGCCGCGTCCCGGCGAGCTCCGAAGTCGACCCGCCACGGTGAGTCCCCCGCTCCCCGTGGCGGGTTTTTTTTTGGTCGCGGCTGACGTGGGGGGCTGTCGCACCGGCGCGCACGCGTCGCGGGAAAACACGATGGTGGAAAGATTCACGCGCGTTCCGCAGTGCAGATCAGCGGCTAGACTCGCCGGTCTCCGCCACATGCGACGGATCCTCTCCCTCCTCATCCTCGTGCTCACCGGCGCCTGCACCGACGCGGGCGTCTACGCGCTGCAGGGAAGCGGTGTCCCCGGACCCGATCGCACGGCGTTCGAGGGAGACGTCTGCGTTCCCCTGGCCGCCGGCGACACCTTCCCGGTGAAGGTGCTGTTCCTGGTGGAGGGCGGGAACACCGTGCCGGTGTCCACGGTGGGGGCGATCATCACCAGCATCCAGAATGCCGCCCAGCGCGCGGGGACCAACGTGAAGTTCGCGCTCGCCGCGTACCACGTCACCGCCCAGGGCCTGCAGGGCAGCTTCGCCGACGCGACGACCATGCTCGGTCAGCTCCCGAACTACCCCGCGTTCCAGCAGGTGGGCCCGGTGAGCATGCGCAGCGCGCTCAAGCTGGCGAAGAGCGTCCTCTCCGGCGACATGCAGACCTCCTGCCGGGGGACGGTCAATCGCACCCGATACCTGACCATCATGATCCAGGCCTCGGCGGACACCAGCTGCGACTACCCGGCGCTGAATGCCGGCCTGAGCACCCAGTGCACGCTCCTGCCCACCTCGCTGGATTGCTCCAAGTGCGAGCTCAACGAGGTGGTCGGCGAGATCAAGAACCTCGAGCAGCAGTACGGCGCGGGACAGGTCTCGGTCCAGCCGGTGTACGTCTTCGATACGCCGCCCGGGCCGGATCAGGCGGTGATCGAGCAGGACACGGTGATCTCCACGTCCGGTGGCGGCACCACCCCGCGCACCGCCAACGACCAGACGCTGGACCAGGTCATCGGCGCGATCAGCTTCGCCTCGGTGCAGCGCGAGCTCACCATCAAGCGGTTCTTCGCCTTCAACCGCAACGCGCTGGCCCGGGCCGGCCAGCAGTTCGTCGACTCCGACGGCGACGGGCTGTCGGACGACGAGGAGGTCGCGATCGGCACCGACCCGCTCAATCCCGACACCGACGGCGACGGCCTGCAGGACGGGCTCGAGCGCGCGGCGGGCCTCGACCCCTTCACCGACGACGTGAGCGGTGTCATCCAGTGCAACCCCTTCCTCGACGACGACGCCGACCTCCTCAACGAGTGCGAGGAGCGCGTCATCGGCACCGATCCGTGCGTCGCGGACTCCGACGGCGACGGGCTCAGCGATTTCGTCGAGGTCGTGTCCCGTACCAATCCCCTGGTGGCCGAGGACCTGACCGACACCGACCGCGATGGCGCCTCCAACGCGGACGAGGTGACCGGACACACCGATCCGCTGAGCAACGACGGCGAGTTCCGCGCCGACCGCGGCTACGTGGTGCAGGTCAGTGACGCCGACCCGACGCCGGACGGCCGCGCCTGCTACCACGTGCGCGCCACCAACGTGTCGCTGGTCGAGACCCAGGCGCGGCCCGATCCGCTGGGGAACATCATCCCCGCGGGCACCAACGACATCATCCTGTACTTCCAGTCCGGCCGGTCCAACGACCCGCACGGCGTGGGCATCGCCGAGACCTTCGAGCAGCGCGTGGTGTTCACGCCTCCCGGCACCAAGGCTCCGCCGGGGACCATCGGGGTCGCGCCGGGTGACTGGGTGGTGGGACGGTGAGGGCGGCTGATCCCGGAACGACCCGGGGACTCGGCCCCACAGCCCCAGAGGGGGGCCGACCCCACGCCCACACCGCCCGGAGCGCTTCCGGGCCCGCAACCTCGCGGATCACGACAGGTATTTTCGACCCGGACGAGCGGCGCGGCTTTTGCTCTCTCGCTCCCTCGCTCCTGCGGAAGGGATAGGAATGATGAAGAACGTTCGACTGATCGGATCGCTGGTGGTCGGCCTCGCGCTCGCGTGGGCCACGCCGGCGCTGGCGCAGAACAGTGACAACCCGGAATGTCTCGGCACCGAGTGCGGTACGCCGCAGGAACAGGGCGGCGGCTGCGGCTGTGGCTGCGGCTGTTCGGTGTGGGTGAGCTACACCGACGACGGCAAGACGCTGTCGTACACCGACGACGCCGACGGTGACGGCAAGTCCGACGGCTTCGACAACTGCCCCTTCGTGGCCAACCGCGACCAGGCGGACGGT
>DASROG010000286.1:0-11387 GCA_035646995.1 Myxococcaceae bacterium | reverse complement strand
CACCGGCTGGCTCCGGGAGGTCGGAGCGGCGCTCTGCCAGGCCGCCGCGGACCTTCGCCGGTCCGGTCCCGCCGATCCGACGGGGTACCGCCTCCTGCGCACCGGGCTCTGGCTCCACCTGACGCAGGCGCCACCGCGCGGCCCGGACGGCCGCTGTCCCTTCCCGGGCCTCCCCGCAGACGTGCGCGCCCAGATGCAAGCGCTGGCCACCAATGCCAAGTGGATGGAGCTGCTCGAGGAGGCCGAATCTGCGCTGATCCAGCACCGGTTCCAGCTGGACCTGCACCGCTTCAGCGCGGCCGCCCTTGCGGGGCTGGGGCACACCGCGGCCCGGGCGGCGCTCGTCGTCGAGGTCGGGGCGTGGCTGCGCCGGGTGCCGGACGCTGCGGAGCTCTCGGCCTCGGATGGCTCGCCGGTGGCCGACGCCCAGACCCGCGCCTGGCTGGACCTGGAGGTCCGGGGGGGAGGTGGAACGGCCCCAGGCTCCGGCGCCGGTGCGGACCCGACGGCCGAGGCGGTGGGCGAGGCCAAGTCGCTCTTCGCGACCGGGAAAGGGGCGGAGGCACTGGCTCTTTTACAGGGGCGGGTGCAGACCGCGGACAGCGGCCGGGCGCGTTTTCGTCTGAGGCTGGAACTCGCCAAGCTCTGTGCACCCAACCAGCCCGCGGTCGCCCGCGCGCTCTACGCCGCGCTGGCACGGGAATGCACGGCTCACGACCTGGACGCCTGGGAGCCGGCGCTGACCGCGGAGTGCCTGGAGGGCCTGTTGTCTTCTCGGGCCAGCGGCGCCTTGTCAGAGGAGGACGCGGGCTACTTCCAGCGGTTGTGCCGCATCTCGCCATCGGCTGCAGCACGGGTCCAGACGTGATTGACTAACCGCCCTCGCGCAGCCAGAGGGCGCGCATGGCAGGGGGTTGTATCGATGGGGAAGGACGCCACCGTCGCTCCGAAGGAGCGCGTCAACATCCTCTACAAGACCGAGATCGGGGGCGCCCAGGAGGAAGTCGAGCTCCCGCTCAACATCCTGGTGATGGGTGAGTACAACCCGAACGTCCCCGAGGACGAGAAATCGCTCGAGGATCGCAAGACCGTCAGCGTCGACAAGGACAACTTCAACGACGTCCTCGAGAAGCAGAACCTCGGGTTGACGGCCTCGGTGCCGGACAAGCTCTCCGGCGAGAAGGACGCGAGCCTCACCGTGGATCTGAAATTCAAGAACCTGAACGACTTCGGTCCCGAGGCCGTCGTCAACCAGGTTCCCGAGCTGAAGAAGCTGCTCGAGCTGCGCAAGGCGCTCACCGCGCTGAAGAGCCCTCTCGGGAACGTGCCTGCCTTCCGCAAGAAGCTGCAGAGCCTGCTCGGGGACGAGGCGAACCGAGCGAAGCTGATGGCCGAGCTGGGCATCGGAACCAAGGACACCAAGTAGGAGCCGGGGACCCTCATGGCCGATACCAAGACCGAGACCAGCGGAGCCGGCGCGAAGACGACCGAGGTGTCGCTGCTGGACGACATCCTCGCCGAGACCAAGCTCAAGCCGTCGGACGACGCCTACGACGTCGCCAAGCGCGGGGTGACCGCGTTCATCACCGAGCTGCTCGCTCCGGGGCGCGCGGTAGAGCGCGTCGACAAGTCGATGGTGGACGCGATGATCGCCGAGCTGGACGCGCGGATGAGCGCCCAGGTCAACGAGATCCTCCACCAGCCCGAGTTCCAGAAGCTCGAGTCCGCCTGGCGGGGGCTGCGCTTCATGATCGAGCGGGTGGACTTCCGGGAGAACATCCGGGTCCAGCTGCTCAACGTGAGCAAGGACGAGCTCCTCCAGGACTTCGAGAACGAGCCGGACCTGCCCAACTCCGGCCTCTACAACATCGTCTACAAGCGCGAGTACGGCGTGTACGGCGGAAGGCCGTACGGGACCATCTGCGCCAACTACGAGTTCGGCCCGGGGCCGGAGGACATGACCCTCCTCCGCAAGTGCGCCGCGGTGGCCGCCACCGCCCACGCGCCGTTCATCACCAACGCCTCACCGGAGTTCTTCGGCCCGGAGAAGAGCTTCCTCAAGCTTCCGAACCTGAAGGACCTCAAGGCGCTCTTCGAGAGCCCGCAGTACGCGCGCTGGCAGAGCTTCCGCGAGTCCGAGGACGCCCGGTACGTCGGGCTGTGCATGCCCCGCTTCCTGCTCCGGCTGCCCTACGGCGAGAACCAGATCCCGGTGAAGGCCTTCAACTTCAACGAGGACGTGGTGGACAGCCACGACAAGTACCTCTGGGCACCGGCCTCGCTCGCCCTCACCACCCGGGTGTCGGACAGCTTCGCCAAGTACCGCTGGGGGCCGAACATCATCGGCCCTCAGTCCGGCGGCTCGGTGGAGAACCTCCCGCTGCACCAGTACCAGGCGATGGGAGCGCTGCAGACGAAGATCCCGACCGAGATCAGCCTGACCGAGCGGCGGGAGTACGAGCTCTCGGAAGAGGGCTTCATCGGGCTCACCTACCAGAAGGACCGGGACAACGCGGCCTTCTTCTCCGCCAACTCGTCGCAGAAGCCGAAGCTCTTCGGTCAGAGCGCCGACGGGAAGGCCGCGGAGACCAACTTCCGCCTCGGGACGCAGCTCCCGTACATGTTCATCATGACCCGCCTCGCGCACTACATCAAAGTGCTCCAGCGGGAGCAGATCGGCAGCTGGAAGGAGCGCTCGGACCTGGAGCGCGAGCTGAACCTCTGGATCAACCAGTACGTGGCGGACATGGAAGATCCGTCGCCTTCGGTACGGAGCTCACGGCCTCTTCGATCGGCGAAGATCACCGTGAGCGACGTCGAGGGTCAGCCGGGCTGGTACCGCTGCGGGATCCAGGTCCGGCCGCACTTCAAGTACATGGGCGCGTCGTTCACCCTCTCGCTGGTCGGCAAGCTGGACAAGGAGTAGCTCATGGCTCAATCGGTACATCTGTTCCTGAAGGCGAATGGTAAGGACATCAAGGGCGAGAGCACCCAGGTGAGCATGGGACGAGCGGACTCGATCGAGTGCGTCTCGTTCAACTCGGCGGTGACCAGCGCCCGGGAGGCGGCCTCCAATTTGGCCACCGGGCGGCGGCAGCACGAGCCGATCACCATCCGCAAACGCATCGACAAGGCCACGCCGCTCCTGGCGAAGGCCCTGGTGCAGAACGAGGTCATCGAGGGGGTCTTCAAGTTCTACCGACCCAATCCCGCCGGCGACGGGACCACGGAGCAGTTCTTCACCGTGGCCATCAAGGGCGGCCGGGTGTTCAGCCAGAAGCTGGTGATCCTGAACACGCTCGACCCGGAGCAGGCCTCGGAGCCACCGCTCGAGGAGTTTGGGGTCGTCTTCCACACCATCAACTGGACGTACACCAACGGCGGCATCGAGCACGAGGACAACTGGGCGGGCAAGGCGTAGCGCGGGAAGGGTGACGGGTGCGCGGCCTGCTCCATCGACTGGGTCAGCGCACCCGGCCCCGCGGAGGCGATCCCTCGAGCGAGGTTGCGGCGCACCTGCATTCGCTGCTCAACACCCGGGCCGGATCCGCACCGGGGTGCCCGGCGTTCGGCATGATGGACTTCACCGACCTCATCCACAGCTTCCCGAAGGGCATCCCCACACTCGCCGCGTCCATCCGCTCCACCATCCTCGGCTACGAGCCGCGCCTGAGGAACGTGAGCGTGCGCCACATTCCCGATGACGACGTCCAGCGGCTGAAGTTCGAGATCACCGCGCAGCTTGCGGACGGGCGTACCACCGTGCGGTTCCGGACCGAGGTGTCCGCGACGGGCCAGGTGACCGTGGCCTGACCCGAGCCTGGAGAGGAGAGGGAGCGGCCGGTGTTCAGCAAGTACTACGAAGCCGAGCTGGCCTACCTCCGCGAGCTCGGGCGGGCGTACGCCCAGGAGCACCCCAGCACGGCGGGGCTCCTCGCAGAGCGCAGCGGCGACCCCGACGTGGAGCGGCTCCTCGAGGGCGTGGCCTTCATCGCGGCGAAGGTGCGCGAGCGCACCGACGACGCCATCCCCGAGGTGGTGCACGAGCTGGCGGACCTCGTGCTCCCGCACTACCTCCGGCCCGTCCCGGCGACGACCATCGTCCAGTTCAAGCCCCAGCCCCGTGCCCTCCGCGGCGGGGTGCCAGTGCCGCGCGGGACCGAGCTGGGCACGGTCGCCGTGGACGAGACCTCGCTCCTCTTCCGCACCACCCAGGAGCTGACGCTCCTCCCGGTGACGGTGGACGAGGTCCTCCACGAGACGCCCTCCGCCACCGCCCCGGTGCTGCGGATGGTGGTGAGCGGCCCGGGGCCCGGGGTAAAGGCGCTGGCCGAGCACGGACGGCTCCGGCTCTACATCCATGGCGAGTACGCGCTCGCCTCCACCCTGCTGCTGTGGCTGCTCCGGCACTGCCGCTCGGTGTCCCTCGGAGATCCCGGGGCCACCGCGCCCGGGGTGCGCCTCCCGCCGGGGAGCATCCGCGCGGTGGGCTTCGATGCGGACTCGGCACTCTTCCCCTGGCCGGCGCTGGCCTCGCACGGCTACCGCGTCCTCCAGGAGTACTTCACCCTTCCGGAGAAGTTCCTCTTCTTCGAGCTCGGCGGGCTCGACCGCGTTCCGCTCAAGGAGCGCTTCGAGGTGCGGTTCGAGTTCGAGCGCCCACCGGCGCTCGGGCAGCGTGTTCCCCGCGACGTGTTCCGGCTCCACTGCACCCCGGCGATCAACCTCTTCCGCGCGGACGGCGAGCCGTTGCGCTTTCACGCCCCCGGACAGGAGCAGCTGGTCCGCGCCGCGGGGGTGGACCCCCGGCACATGGAGGTCTACTCGGTGGACCAGGTGCTCTCGGCCCGGGCCGGCAGCCCGGAGCGCGAGACGCTCCAGGCGTTCACTGCCTTCGCCCACGCCGGTGGTGGCGGCGCGTTCTACCGGCTGCGGCGAGGCGCCTCGCCCATCGACGAGGGCGTCGACACTTACCTCTCGCTCGAGACCGCGCGGGACGTGGAGCCGCGGCTCGAGGAACGCACCCTGTCGCTCGAGCTGACCTGCACCCATCGCGCCCTGGCCCGCCGGCTGCGGCTGAAGGACGTGAGCGTGCCGACGCCGAGCTCGCCGGCGCTGGCGCAGTTCGAGAACCTCCTGCCTGTCAGCCAGCCGCTCCGACCGCCGCTGGGCACCGAGCTCTTGTGGCGCGTGCTGTCCCACGTCGCCCTGGTGAAGCGCTCGCTGGCGGAGGAGGGCCTTCTCTCGGCGCTGGTGGGTCTCTACAACTTCCAAGCCTTCGGCGACGAGCCGGTGGGACGGGCGAACACCCGGCGCGTGGAGGCAGTGGGCCGGGTGCGGGCAGAGCCTTCACGGCGGCTCCACCAGGGCGCGGTGGTGCGCGGCCAGAATACGGTGGTGGAGCTGGAGGAGACCGGGTTCGTGAGTCCCGGGGACGCGTTCCTCTTCGGCTCCGTCCTCGACGAGCTGCTCGCCGCCCACCTCACCCTCAACGCCTTCCAGAGTCTCACCACCCTCCAGCTCCCCTCGAAGACCGAGACCCGATGGACTCCGCGGACAGGCAGCCAGCCGCTGCTGTGAGCGACGCCCCCGGGCCCGAGGCGCTCCTCGCGCTCCGGCTCGGGTTCGTGCCACTGGTGCGCCTGCTCGAGCGGCTCACGCCGGATGCGGTCCGGGTCGGAGGGGACGGACCGCTCTCCGGCGAACGCATTCGCTTCCGCCACGACCGGGCGCTGCAGTTCCACGCCTCCGACGTGACCGAGCTCGACACCGACCGGGAGGGAGCGCGCTACCGCATCACCAGCGGATTCCTCGGCCTGTCAGGGAGCATGTCACCGCTCCCGGCATACCTGGCCGAGGAGGTGGTGCACGAAGACGACGAGGAGCCCCTCCGCCGGGAGTTCCTCGACCTCTTCCACCACCGGCTGCTCTCGCTCTTCTTCCGCGCGGTGGTGCGCTACCAGCTCTCGACGGAGCACACCCGTGCTCTGGACGACGCGTGGAGCGCGCGCGCCCTGGCGCTCCTGGGCGTGGACGCGGGCCCGGAGCGCTTCGGAGGGCCGCTCTCCCGCGCAGACCTCCTGCGTCTGGCGCCGCTGCTGGTCCGGAGGAGCCGCGGCCCCCGCGAGCTGGAGGCCGCCCTGCGGAGCGTGCTCGGGCCGCGGGTGGGCGAGGCGAGCATCCGGGTGCAGGAGTGCACCGGCCGGTGGACCGAGGTGGACCCCGAGAACTGGACCCGGCTGGGCAGCCGCTGCACGGTACTCGGGCAGGATCTCCTCGTCGGCCACCGCGTCTACGACCGCGCCGGAAGCTTCACCGTGGCCGTCGGGCCTACCACCTGGTCCGTGCTCGAGCAGTTCCGCGCGGGCGGTGAGCTGCTGGCGCTGACCCGCGAGGTCGTGGCCTGGCTGGTGCGCGACCCGCTGGACTGGCTGATTGCCGTCACCCTCCTTCCTCGCGAGACGCCCGGACTGCGGCTCTCGGCGCGGGGAACATCTCGCCTTGGCCGGAGCAGCTGGCTCCGCTCCCGGAGCGAGCAAACCGTGCTGGTCGTCGACCCGCTCCACCCGGAGCGGACCCTGGCGGCCTAGGAGACAGGACCATGCTCGTCGAGCCCAGAGCCCTCGTCCGCCGCCTCACCCCGACGGCCACCCGCCTGCTCGAGGCCAGCGTGGGGCGGGCCGCCAACTCCCGTGCCTACGAGATCGTCGTCGAGCACCTCCTCGGGACGATGCTCGAGGACGAGCGCGGAGACGCGGCGCGCCTGCTTCACCACCACGAGGTCGACCGGAACAGGCTCCTCGCCCACGTGGAGCGCGTGCTCACCGGGCTCCGCACCGGGAACGCCGGGCGTCCGGTCTTCTCCGAGAGCCTCTTCCAGTGGATCGAGGACGCCTGGGTGGTGGCCTCCGTGGACTGGGGCGCGGTCCGGCTCCGCTCCGGCTTCCTGCTTGCGCAGCTGGTGCTCCGGCCGGGGCGCTACACCTCGGAGACCTACCCCGAGCTGGAGGGGATCTCGAAGGAGGAGCTGCGGAGCTCGCTGGAGGACGCTCTCGCTCCCGGGGTGGAGACCGAGGAGTCTGCGCCTGCGCCCGGCGCCGCGGCTCCGGGGGGCGCCGCTCCGGGGAAGCCCGGCGGCGCGCCGGAGGCGTTGCAGAAGTTCGCCACCTGCTTCACCCAGCGTGCCCGCGACGGGCTCATCGACCCCATCTTCGGCCGACACCGCGAGGTTCGGCAGGTCATCGACATCCTGGCCCGGCGCCGGAAGAACAACCCCATCCTGGTCGGTGAGCCGGGCGTCGGGAAGACGGCGCTGGTGGAGGGGCTCGCCCGGGCCATCGCCGCGGGCGACGTGCCCGACTCGCTGAAGACCGTCGAGCTCTACGGCCTCGACCTCGGGGCGCTCCAGGCCGGCGCCGGGGTGAAAGGAGAGTTCGAGAACCGCCTCAAGTCGGTCATCGAGGCAGTGAAGGCCTCGCCGGTGCCCATCGTGCTCTTCATCGACGAGGCGCACACCCTCATCGGCGCCGGGGGACAGGCGGGCGGGAGCGACGCCGCCAACCTCCTGAAGCCCGCGCTCGCCCGGGGCGAGCTCCGTACCGTCGCCGCCACCACCTGGAGCGAGTTCAAGAAGTACTTCGAGAAGGACGCCGCGCTGGAGCGCCGCTTCCAGCCGGTGAAGGTGGACGAGCCAGACGAGGCGGCGGCGATCACCATGATCCGCGGCCTGGCCCCGCTCTACGAGAAGACCCACGGGGTCACCATCCGGGACGAGGCGGTGGTCGCAGCGGTGGAGCTGAGCCAGCGCTACCTCTCGGGCCGCCAGCTCCCGGACAAGGCGGTGGACCTGCTCGACACCGCGAGCGCCCGGGTGAAGATGGAGCTCGCCATCCGGCCCGATGCGCTCGTGGCGCTCGAGACGGAGCTCCAGGCGCTCAAGGAGGCCAGGGACCGCCTGGTACGCGATCGCTCCGAGGCCCACCCGGTCGAGGAAGGCGCGGTGGAGAGCATCGACGAGGCGCTGGTCGCCGCCGAGCGGAGGAAGAGCGAGCTGCAGCGGGCGTGGGAGGCGGAGCTGGCCGAGGTGCGCGCGCTCCAGGAGGCGCAGAAGGCGCTCGCCGCGGCGCCGGAGGGAGCGGCCCGGGACGCGGCGATGGTCACCGTCCGTGAGGTCCGGGCGCGTCTGCAGACTGCCCGCGGCGAGCGCACCCTGGTGCATCCCGAGGTGGACGCCGACGCGGTGGCCCAGGTCATCTCGCAGTGGACCGGCATCCCGGCGGGGAAGATGAAGAGCGACCTCGCCGAGCGGGTGCTGAAGCTCGAGGAAACACTGGGCAAGCGCATCCGAGGGCAACCAGCGGCGATCCGCACCGTGGCCGAGGTCATCCGGACGGCGCACGCCGGGATCCGCAACCCGGGAACACCGGTGGGGGTGCTGCTCTTCGTCGGCCCCTCGGGCGTGGGCAAGACCGAGACCGCCATCGCCCTGGCCGACGCGCTCTACGGCGGCGAGCGATTCATGACCTCGATCAACATGAGCGAGTTCCAGGAGAAGCACACCGTCTCGCGCCTGGTGGGCTCGCCGCCCGGGTACGTGGGCTACGGAGAGGGAGGCGTCCTCACCGAGGCGGTGCGGCAGCGGCCCTACTCGGTCGTGCTGCTGGACGAGTGCGAGAAGGCCGACCTCGAGGTGATGAACCTC
Source organism: Myxococcaceae bacterium (assembly GCA_035646995.1). Classification (GTDB taxonomy): domain Bacteria; phylum Myxococcota; class Myxococcia; order Myxococcales; family Myxococcaceae; genus RPRB01. The sequence continues at coordinate 2,686 of DASROG010000286.1, read as the reverse complement.
TTCTACCAGGTGTTCGACAAGGGGGTCCTCAACGACGGCGAGGGCCGGAGCATCGATTTCAAGAACACGGTGGTGGTGCTCACCAGCAACCTCGCCACCGACCAGGTGGTGGAGCTGTTCTCCGACGGGGCCACTCCCACCGCGGAGGAGGTCACCAGCGCCATCCGCCCCGTCCTCAGCGCGCACTTCAAGCCCGCGCTCCTGGCGCGGATGACCATCGTCCCCTACGCGCCCATCGGGCCCGAGGTGATGAAGGAGATCGTCCGCCTCAAGCTGGCCGGGCTCGTCGGCCGCCTGGAGTCGGCCCACGGCATCCAGGCTCGATTCGCCGATGCCGCCGTCGACGCGCTCGCCGCCCGCTGCACCGAGAGCGAGACCGGCGCCCGCAACGTGGACCAGATCCTCCGGAGCTCGCTGCTGCCCGAGCTCTCGCGCGAGCTCCTCACCCGGATGGCCGGAGGCACCGTCCCGGCGCGCCTGGAGGTCGGACTGGCCGACCAGGGCCGGTGGACGTTCGCCTTCGAGGGGGTGCGATGATCCGGCCCGGCTGGGCTCCTCTCCTCACGGTCCTCTCCCTTGTCGCGGCGTGTGCCGGCGCTCCGCCCGCTCCCGAGGCGCTGTGCCAGGCACGGCGACCCGCGGACGCGCCGGCCGAGGTGCTGCCCGAGGAGTGGGCGGCGCTCCTGCTCCATGGCTACGACCCACGGACCCAGACGCTGACCGGTGCCGCGCTGGACTGCACTGGCGCGCCGGTTGCCTGGTCGGAGGTGGACGACGCCTGCGCGGTTCGCGAGGAGGCTCCGCCGAAGCCCCTCCCCCGGCGCGGGCCGCCCCCGGCAGTGGTGGCCACGCTCTCCGAACGCGAGCGCCTGGTCTGGATCCCCCTGCTCGGCACTCCGGACGGCGATGCGCTGGGTCCGCTCGCCCGGATCCGGGTCGATCCCGGCGTGCTCGCCGTGGTCGCCGTGGGGACCGCGCGCAGCGCCGCGGGTCGGGGCTCGCTCCGGCTCGAGCGTCTCGGCGGGGTGGACGTGGCGCTGGTGGAAGGGCAGCGCTGCCAGGGTGCGGTGTGCCAGCGCCCGGTGCGGCTCGTCCCCCAGCGGGGGCGGCGCTTCATCGGCGAGCCGTTCACCACCCTTGCCGGCGCCTGCGCCGGACCGGCCATCGTCTGGGCGCACCGCCAGCTGGAGCGAAGCGCCGGGCCGGGCGTGACCCGGGTCTACGAGCTGGACAGCACGCTGAGCGCGGGCCCGGCGGCGCTGGCGGTGCACGAGCAGCTGTCCATCCGGGAGCGCGACCCCCAGGCTCAAGGCGGCGCGGGCAAGGTGGTGCGCCGGGCGCAGGACGACCGCTCCATCACCTTCGATGGGGGCCGGATGCGGGTGGACCGCCCCTCGCTCTGGACGCGCCTGGAGGAATTCCTGCGCTGACCGGGCGGACGGTCATGGCTGGACGCGGGAGGCGAGCTCCTTGGCGGCCAAGTCCTGCAGGCTGGGGCTGGGAATGCTGGCCCGGAGCTCGCCCCGCTCGGACCGGGTACGCGGGTCCCACTCGGTGAGCACGAGGTACGGGCCGGAGGAGGTCTGCTCCGCGCGCAGGAGCAGCAGCCGCTCCACGCCGAGCAGCTCGAACGTCCGGGAGAGGAGCTCGGGCCGTGCGCCCTTGGCGGCGATGCAGGGCCCGGCGCCCGGCGCGACCGCACCCTCCAGCCCGGCCGAGAGGGCGACGGTGTTGGGGGGATCGCCCGGCCGGGGCACCGTGACCACCCGGCCCATGCCGCGGCGAGAGAAGGCCGCCTCGACCAGGTAGTCGCCGGGGGGCATCTGCACGCTCACCGGCGCCTTTCCAACCGGGCGGCCAGCGACGAACACCGCTGTCCCCGGGGGGTCCACGCGCACGTCGAGCCGGTTGGTCCCGGTGCCCTTCACCGCCGCGCGCACCGAGTCGACCGCCTTCCGGTACGAGGGAGGGTACTCGGCCGGGTCGGGCTCGAAGCCGGCGTCCACCGCCACGAGCCGCCTGAGCGTGCGGTCGGTCGCGGATGGGTCGGATTTCATCGTCACCAGCGCCCGGGTGGCCATCGCGTCGCGGAGGAGCACCCAGCGCTCGTCCGAGGGGAGGAGGCGCAGCGCCTCCTCCTGGACGCGGTCCAGCTCCTGTACCGCCCGCTGGGTGCGCCCGCCGTAGAAGGCCTCGCGGGCGCCGTCGAGGGCGCGCCGGAGCTCGGGGAGCGTGCGGCCCGGGAGCCCGCCCAGGCGTGCAGCGGTGTCCGCTTCGGAGATGAGCCCGCCGCGCAACCGGGGAGCGAGCTGGTCGCGCACCTGTGCCACGCGGCTCCGGGCCAGCGGTGCCTCGCATCCGTCGACGCCGAGGATCGCCGTGCGGCGCACGCTCGCATCGTCGGGCTGCGAGAGCGCGAACAGCAGGAGGACGCGGAGCATGTGCCGGTCAGCGTACCCGAACGCGCCGGGTCTCCCGCTCCCCCGGACGGATCTCCACCTCGAGCTCGCTGGGCTTCGGCCCCTTGATCAGGATGCGGTGGGTGCCGGGGGAGAGGACGTACTCGTGCATGCCCACGTGCTCGGCGCGCACCAGCTTGCCGTCCACGTACACCGCGCCCCAGGGAATGACGGTCAGGGCGAGGGTCCCGGGCTCGGTGCTGGGAGCCGGCAGGTCGGGGGGAGGG
>DASROG010000285.1:0-3595 GCA_035646995.1 Myxococcaceae bacterium | reverse complement strand
GCCTGGCCTGCACGACGGCGGTCCACATCTGCTACGGCTACGGGATCAAGGCCAACACCGACTGGAAGCAGACCCTGGGCTCGGAGTGGCGGCAGTACGAGCAGACCTTCCCGCTCCTGGCCGGCAGCCGCGTCGGCGGCGTCTCGCTCGAGTGCGCCGGCTCGCGCGTGCCGATTTCGCTCATCGGCCTGCTCGGCGACAAGGACGTGCTGGTGGGCGCGGTCGACGTGGCCACCGACCGGGTGGAGACGCCGGAGGAGGTGGCGGCGGTGATCCGCTCCGCGATGCAGCACGTGCCCGCGGCGCGGATCTTCCCGTGCACCAACTGCGGCATGGTGCCCCTCTCCCGGGAGATCGCCCGCGCCAAGCTGCGGGCCTTGGGCGCGGGCGCCGCCCTCGTGCGGCGCGACCTCTCCGCCTGACCTCGGTCGCCGTGACCGAGGAGATGGCCGCGTACTACGCCCGCCGGGCCGCGGAATACGAGCGCGTCTACGCGGGCCCGCGCTGGCAGGACGACCTGGCGGTGCTGCGCCCCCGGGTGGCCGACTTCTTCTCCGGCCGCCAGATCTTCGAGGTGGCCTGCGGCACCGGCTACTGGACCGAGCGCGCCGCGGAGCGGGCCCGGAGCGTCCACGCCACCGATCTCAACGACAACACCCTGGCCCTGGCCCGCGCCAAGAGCTACGCCGCGCCGGTGACCTTCGAGCGGCGCGACGCCTACGCCCCCGCCGCCGTCGCGCCCAACTTCGACGCGGGCCTCGCCGGGCTCTGGCTCTCCCACGTCGATCTGGCCCGGATGGACGCGTTCCTGCGCGCCTTCCACTCCCACCTCGGGCCGGGCGCGGCGGTGCTCATGTTCGACGAACGCGCCACCCTCGACCGGCCGAACCCGCCCGAGAGCCGCACCGACGAGGCGGGCAACCGCTACGAGATGCGGCGCCTGCAGGACGGCGGGCAGTTCGAGATCGTGAAGAACCTCTTCGACTGCGCGCGGGTGGAAGCGCTGATCCGTCCCCACGCCGCCGCGGTCGCCTGCCGCGAGCTGCGCTACTTCTGGCTGCTGGAGTACGCGCTGCCCTAGCCGGTCGGGGCGTGGCGCCGCAGCGCCCGGAGCGGCGCGAGGAACCCCTCGATCCGGCTCGCGATCTCCTCGCCGTGGGTTTCGAGCGCGAAGTGCCCGGTGTCCAGCAGGTAGATCTCCGCGTCCGGCAGGTCGCGGCGGTAGGGCGCGGCCCCTCGGGCGGGAAGATCACGTCGTTCCGGCCCCACACGATCAGGGTCGGCGGCTGGTACTCCCGGAAGAACTCCTGGAAGCGCGGATAGAGCGCCACGTTGGTCCGGTAGTCGTAGAAGAGGTCCATCTGGATGTCGGGGTTGCCGGGACGGTCGAGCCTGACCTGATCCAGCGTCCAGGTCGCCGGGTCCAGCAGGGTCCCGTCCGACACACCCTTCTCGTACTGCCAGCGCGTGGACTTGGCGTCGACCAGCGAGTGGAGCGCGGCGCGGCGCTCCGGGCGGGGCTCGGCCCAGTACGCCTAGATCGGATCCCAGAACTCGCGCAGGCCCTCCTCAGTAGGCGTTGCCGTTCTGCACCACGAGCCCGCGCACCCGGTCGGGGCGACGCAGCGCGAGACGGTAGCCGACCGGGGCCCCGTAGTCCATCACGTAGAGCGAGAAGGCGTCAAGGCGCAGGTGCTCCACCAGCCCCTCCACGGAGCTGGTGAGGTTGTCGAACGTGTACTCGAAGCGCGCCCGGTCCGGCATGCTGCTGAGGCCGAAGCCCGGGTAGTCGGGCGCGACGAGGCGGAACGAGCCGGCCAGCCGCGGGATCAGGCGCCGGAACATGTGCGACGAGGCCGGGAAGCCGTGCAGCAGCAGGCGGACCGGGGCGTCGGCGTCGCCCGCCTCCCGGTAGAAGATGTCGAGCCCGTCGATGCGAGCGGTCCGATGGTGAACGGGATGTACGACGGGGGTGTCCTGTCGGCGGATACGCATGCGGTGGTCCCTCCCGGGGGCATGTCGCGCTCTCGCTTTGAGACGCACGCCGCCGGGAGGACCGTCGCGCCAAGCGAAGCTTTCGGCAAGAATGCGGCAGTGGCAAACCCCTGCAGGGTCAGACCCCGAGCTCGGCTGGGTTACTGCCGTCGGCAGGTCTGCGAGCCCGGATCCCAGATGTCGTAGCTACCACTGCACCAGGTCGGGCGATCACTGTGAGGCCGCTCCAAGGGAACGGGCGGAGGTGGCTCGGATTCCGCACGATACCCGTGCTCAAACATGCAGTCTCGATAAGCGCGATAGCCTCGTACGTCAACCGCCATCATCCGTGCGCCGGACCTCGTGACTTCGCCGGTGTCTCTCTCCCTCGGCCCGATCCGCCCAGCCGTCGCCTTTCGGGCGAGCGCCTCGCACAGGGCATCATCGGCGTCCACCTGACTGGGTGACTGTCCCTCGAGCGGAACCGGGCGATACCCTTGCCGGTGAGGGGGGTCGGGCAGGGCCGCGCTGGGATCCAAGCTCAACTGACGGAGACGTTCGTCTCGGAATTCCTCATAGGGTACGTACTCCCCAGAGTAGTTGAGCCAGAGCATGGTCTTGGTGTTCCGGAGCACTCGGAATCTGTCCACCACGGGCGATGTCTCCGGATCACCTCCGCAAGCCGACGAATGCTGCTCGCGTATCAGCACGTTAAACTCGGCCTGACTCTCCCCTTCACCGAGGAACCGCAGACACTGACCATTGCGGTCCCATGGCTCGTACACCTTGTCCGCCAGCACTCGGGCCCTGACCAGCTCCAGCGCCTCCCCGATGCTGGACGCTCCACTCGGGCCACTCGATGATGGACGCTGGCCCACCGGAGCGATCGAGAACATCATGCAGAGGACGACTGCGAGAGACCATCGGGCGCGCCGACCGGCTCTTGTCACGCCTCAGAACCAACCGCCAACGCACGTGCCGCAGGCGCTCGGGCACTTGTCGACATCGTGCAGGACCCTCACCGCGGCGAACTTACGACCCTGGTGACCTTGAACGTAATCGAGGATCTTGACAGTCGTGCCCAACCCGAGCAAACCGGCCGTCGCAATGCGCCTCTCCTCTTCTTTCCCGGGCGGCCCGGCCATCGCGTAGACTCTCAGGTACACCAAGGAGCAAAGTTTCGCTTCGCGGCCAACGGGCGGGAGATCGTCACCGGCGAAGGGTAGCAACCGTCCGGCGTCATTCCTCTCTACGCGGATGTACCCGAGCGCGTTGGCGCAGCCTACCATCCAACAGTATTCGGCGTCCCGGTGTGGCGAAAACAAGTAGCAAGCAGAGCGTGAGCGGGCTCCAGGTCCAGCGTCGGATCATCGGCAACCCTCCTCTTGCCAGACTACCGGACAACGGATTTCCTCCTGACTCCCGTTGCCCTACTGACGCAGCCCTACTGTCCTTATTCCGAGGTAGGCGCGAGGCGTCCCTTGGTGGCGAACTGCCGCTCGTAGAGGCCGCGGAGCTCCTCGAGCGTGGTGGCCTGACCCGGGACCTTGTCCGGGCGAATGCGTGCGATGCGTGCGAAGCGTAGCGCGAAGCCGGACGGATAGGTCGGGCTCCTCTGGAT
>DASROG010000284.1:0-4180 GCA_035646995.1 Myxococcaceae bacterium | reverse complement strand
CCTACAGCGAGTTCAAGCGAGCGGTCCGTGAGGGGCGCTTCAAGCGGGTGCAGATCGGCCCCGACGTGCTCCGCGGATACACGACCGACCTCACCGGTCAGCCGGCTCGGAACGTCGACCCGACGACGTCCCCCTGGACATCCAACCGCGTGGAGGACCCCGAGCTGACCCGGCTGCTCGACGAGAAGAAGATCGAGTACGAGGCCATCCCCGGCAGCGGACTGGGTGAGTCCTTCTGGATCTGGGGCTTGCCGCTGCTGCTCGGATTCGTCTTCTGGACCTGGGTGATGCGGCGAATGGGGGCCGGCGGGCTCGGCCAGGGCCCCCAGAGCGTCATGAGCTTCGGGAAGACCCGGGCTCGGGTGCAGGCCGAGGCGGACACCGGGGTGGGCTTCGAGGACGTGGCCGGCATCGACGAGGCCGTCGACGAGCTGAGGGAGATCGTCGAGTTCCTGCGCACGCCGGAGAAGTTTCGCAGGCTCGGCGGCCGGATCCCGAAGGGCGTGCTCCTGGTCGGCCCTCCCGGCACGGGCAAGACCCTGCTCGCACGTGCGGTGGCGGGCGAGGCCGGGGTGCCGTTCTTCTCCCTCTCCGGCTCGGAGTTCGTGGAGATGTTCGTCGGGGTGGGCGCGGCGCGGGTCCGGGACCTGTTCGCCCAGGCGCAGGCCAAGGCCCCCTGCATCATCTTCATCGACGAGCTGGACGCCATCGGGAAGACGCGCAGCGCCGGAGCGGTGGGCGGGCACGACGAGCGCGAGCAGACCTTGAACCAGATGCTGGCGGAGATGGACGGCTTCGACGCCCGTGCTGGGTTGATCATCATCGCCGCGACCAACCGGCCGGAGATCCTGGACAGCGCCCTGCTCCGGCCTGGTCGCTTCGACCGGCAGGTGCTGGTGGACCGGCCCGACAAGCGCGGCCGGGAGCGGATCCTCGCCATCCACGCCCGGGAGGTGAAGCTGGGCCCGGACGTGGACCTCCGCTCCATCGCCGCCCGCACTCCAGGCTTCGCCGGAGCGGACCTGGCCAACGTGGTGAACGAGGCGGCGCTGCTGGCCGCCCGGCGGGATCACGCGGCGGTGCTCCGGACCGACTTCGAGGAGGCCATCGAGCGGGTGGTGGCCGGACTGGAGAAGAAGAACCGCCGTATCTCCGAGCGGGAGAAGGAGATCGTCGCCCACCACGAGGCCGGCCACGCGGTGGTGGGCTGGCTGCTCCCCCACAGCGAGCCGGTGCACAAGATCAGCATCATCCCCCGGGGCCTCTCGGCGCTCGGCTACACCATGTCGCTCCCGCTGGAGGACCGGTACCTCATGTCGCTCGACGAGCTACGCGACAAGATGGCCGCGATGATGGGTGGGCGAGCCGCCGAGGAGCTGTTCATCGGGGAGATCTCCACCGGCGCCTCCAACGACCTGAAGCAAGCCACCGACATCGCGAGGCTCATGGTGCGCGACTACGGGATGAGCGGCGAGGTGGGGCCGGTGTCCCTGGGAGAGCAGGGGAGCACCTTCCTCCAGTCTGCTGCGCTTCCGGAGATACGGAGCTACTCCGAGCAGACCGCCCGGCTGGTGGACGCGGAGATCCGCCGCCTCACCCAGGAGGCGCTGGAGCGGGCGCGGAGCGTGCTCCGGGCGAACCGCGCGCTGGTCGAGGCCCTCGCGGCCCGGCTGCTCGCCACCGAGGTGGTGGAGGAGCCGGAGCTGGTCCGAATTCTCGGGCCCAAGGTGACGCCGGCGCGCGCCACCGAGCAGGACGAGCAGGTGGAAGCGATGGGCGCCTGGGGCGCATCGCACGCCTGAGGTGCCCCCGGAACCGCACCCAAGCCCCCGGAACGCCCCTTGCTCGCGTGGGGCGCGACCGAGCGTTGACAGGGCAAGCGGTCTGATTACGTTCCCGGACGAGCGATGACCGTCCGAGTGAACGACAAGCGCCGTTACAACGCCGACGGGACGCCCCGTGCGGGCGTCCCCGAGCGGGAGTTCGAGGCCCCCAGCGTCTCCGGGACGTCCGAGCCGCCCGCGTCGGCCCCGCAACCAGACGAGGTGACGCAGCTCCGGTCCGAGCTCGAGGCCGCGCGTCGCCGGGTCGACGAGCTGGCCCGCGGCATCCAGGACGTCATGCGCGACCGGGACGAGTTCAAGCAGCGCATCCAGCGCGAGCGGGAGCGGATGCTCGAGGTGGAGAAGGGGCAGGTGGCCCAGTCCCTCATCGAGGCCCTCGACGAGCTGGACCTGTCGCTCACCGCGGACGACGGCTCCCCCTTCGCGCAGGGTGTCCGGCTCATCCGGGACAAGCTGCTGCAGAAGCTGGCGGCGAGTGGCATCGAGCGCCTGCAGCTGGTCGGTCGCCCCTACGATCCGAACGTGGCCGAGGCGGCGGACATGGAGCTGGTCTCCTCCCCGGAGCAGGCGGAGAAGGTGCTTGCCGAGCACCGCCCCGCGTACGCCCTCCGCGGACGGGTCATCCGCCCCGGGCGGGTGAAGGTGGGCAGGTACCTGGAGCCGGTGAAGGCGTAGAGTCGTTCCTCGACTCGTGCCTGTCTCCCTTCTCCTCTTCCTTGCCCTCGCTGCGACCGGCCCCCAGCACGCCTTCGAGGACTGGGCCCGGGAGCGCGCGCGTGCCTTCGAGCAGGGGGACCGCTCCACGTCTCCCAAGACGCCCGTCTGGCGGGAGCGCAACGGCTCGGGTCCCTTCCTGGTGGGCTTCTCTGCCCCGAGCTCCCTCGCGCCGCTGATCCGCGCGGTCAGCCCCGGGGTGATCAACGTCCTGACCTACTCCCAGCCGGTGGAAGGGATCGCCGCCGGCCGGGTGCCCACGGCGACCGGCTCGGGGTTCCTGCTCGGCCCCGAGGGGTACGTGGTGAGCAACCACCACGTGGTGAAGGACGCGCAGTGGATCCAGGTCCGTCTGGCGGACGGACGGATCTTCGACTCCGAGCTGGTGGGGAGCGATCCGGACACCGACCTGGCCCTGCTCCGGGTTCTCGACGGAACCGACCTGCCGTCGGTGGTGCTCGGCGACTCGGATCGTCTCGAGGTGGGCGACTGGGTGGTGGCCATCGGGAATCCCTTCGGGCTCGACCGCAGCGTCTCGCACGGGCTCATCTCGGCGAAGGAGCGGGTGCTCGGCGTGGGACCCCTCGACGACTTCATCCAGACCGACGCGCTGATCAACCCCGGCAACAGTGGTGGCCCGCTGTTCAACATGCGCGGCGAGGTCGTGGGGGTGAACAGCGCGGTCATCAGCAATGCGCAGGGCATCGGGTTCGCGGTTCCCATCAACATGGTCAAGGACCTCCTCCCCAATCTCCTGGACAACGGGCACGTCGAGCGTGGCTGGCTCGGGATGACCGTGGTGGAGGAACCGGGGAAGCACTCGGCCCAGGTGGTTGACGTCTATCCGGGTGGGCCTGCGGCGGCCGCGGGGCTCCGTGCCGGCGACCGGGTGACGACCATCAACGGCCGCCCGGTGGACTCCTATCTACAATTGCTCCGGAAGATCTCCCTGCTCGCGCCGGGCACGCTGGTGCGGATGGGCGTGCAGCGCGGCACCGCAGCCCGGGAGTTCACCGCGCGGGTCGCCGAGCGTCCGGTGCGGCCAGCGCCCCCGGGGAGCCAGACGGGGGTTCTCGACATGCAGCGGGACCTCGACCGGCTCGGCCTGACCGTCTCCGACCTCGACGCCGAGTCGGCGACCCGGCTGGGAGCGCGTTCGCCGTTCGGGGCCTGGGTCGTGCAGGTGGTGCCCAACGGGCCGGCGGCCCGCGCCGGAGTGCGTCTGGGTGACGTCGTGGTCGAGGCCGCGGGGCAGCGGGTGGCGAGCGTGGAGAGCTTCCGTTCCGCGCTGGCCGAGCGCTCCGCGGGAAGCCGTCTCACCCTCGAGGTGGAGCGCCAGGGGAGGCCCAAGCGGCTGGTGGTGGAGACCCCATGAGCTCCCACGACGCCGTCTTCGAGCCTCTCCTGGGGAAGCGCCGGACGGTCCGCCAGGCGCTGATCGAGGTCGCCGAGCGCTGGGCGAGCAGCCCGATCGACGACGCGGAGGGGCGCGCGGCGCTCGAGGACGCCGTTCGCCACAAGCTCCTCCGCGGAGAGATCGGCGGTGAGCTCCCGGAGGGTACCGACGCGGCCGCGCTCGCCCGGGCGTTCGTCGGTGGGCTGGTGGCGGGGGAGGGAAGGGC
>DASROG010000283.1:0-4356 GCA_035646995.1 Myxococcaceae bacterium | reverse complement strand
CTGCTGTTCGCGCTCGATGCCGGGGCGCACCGCGCGGCGAGCCTGGCCTTCGAGCACGACCAGGCCGACAAGCGTTACCTCGCGCTGGTCTCGCCCCCGCTGCCTGGACCGCTCCGGGTGGACGCGCCTCTGATGCCCGCGCGCCGCAGCCGGATGCGGGTGGCCGGTCCGGGAGAGGAGGGAAAGCCGGCGGTGACCGAGCTCCTCCCGCTCGAGACCTTCGGCGACATCGCGCTGGTGGAGGCCCGGCCCGTCACCGGACGGACCCACCAGATCCGCGTGCACCTGCGCCACGCCGGGGCGCCCCTCCTGGTCGACCCCCAGTACGGCCGGCCGGAGCCGGTCACCGAACGGCAGCTCGGCGGAGCCTCGGACGCGGTGGTGCTCGCCCGGACGCCGCTCCACGCCTCACGACTCGTACTGCCCGGGGGCGAGGGCCTGCCCCCGGTCGAGGTCACCGCGCCGCTGCCGGCGGACATGGCCCGCGCGGTGGTGCTGCTGCGTCACTGACCGACGCGGAAGTCCAGCGAGCGCCCGGGCCGGCCGGCCAGGTCCGAGACGTCGAGGTGGTACTTTCCAGGATTGTCGACGGTCACGGTGATGAGCTCGACCCGCACCCCCGCCGCGAAGGATCCGGTGATGGCGGGGGACACCGTGGCTCCGGGGACCGAGAGGAACACCGTCCCGCCGTAGCCGCCGTCCGGCGCACCCTGCGCGCGAATGGTCACGCCGAAGGGAATGTTCGACTTCTGGTCTGGGATGGTGTCGATGGTGTAGCCCACGGGCCAGGCGCCCGCGGTGACCCGGAAGGCATCGGTCGCCGTGGACAGCCGCCCGTCCCCCAGCTCCACCGTCACGTCGTAGCTTCCTTGGGGCAGCACCGAGGGCAGGAAGTCGGTGATCACCCCCGCGTCCGCCCACCGGGCAGGACCGAACGGGCGTGGGCCGATCCTCAACGTCAGCCGGTCGTCGACGCTGACCGAGCTCGCGCCGTGGTCGGCGAAGGTGGGAAGCACGGCATCGAGCATCACCGTCACCGGGCCACTGCTCGAGGCGGCACGATCCGGGGGGCTTACCGACACCACGGTGGGCGGGGGCAGAGTGGCACCGCTGCAACCGGTGAGGCAGAGCGCCACCACCCATGACGGGACGCGGCTCACCGGAGCTCTCCTCGCACGCCCACCGAGAAGACGCCACCGCCGGGACGCGCCTCGAGGTGGTCGGTGCTGACCTTGGAGAGCGCGGGCCGGACCTCGAGGTACGGTTCCACCGAGCCCACCCGCAACCCTGCCTGCACGGCGGCGAAGACCTCCCAGCCCAGCACGGCCTCGCCGAGCGAGGCGTCGAAGTTGCTCGAGAGGTGGTGGCTGCCCGGCAGCAGCCCTCCGCCCGCGCGCACCCCGAGCCGGAAGGTCCCGAGGGAGACGGCTTCCCACCGCACCGCGAGCTCGACGGGAAACAGGAGCAGGGTCGAATCCTGGACGCCCAGCGTTCCCACCTGCGTGCTCAACGACTGGGACCGCACTCCCAGCTCCAGCTCCAGCACCACCGGGAGGTTGCGGAGCCCGTAGCCGACGACGAAGGCTCCCTGGGGCCCGGCGTTGGACCCGCCACCGACGTATCCGCCGACCGCGCCGCCCAGCACCCAGCGTGCCGGAGGAGGCGGCGGGGGAGGAGCCGGCTCCGCCGCCGGGCCCACCGCCCGGACCACCTCCAGCGTCTTCTGGGCCCGCACCGAGCCGTCCAGCGTCCGGGCCACGAGGGGCACCGCGCTCCGGCCCGGCTCGGGGGTGACGCGGAGGAACAGTCTCCGGCCGGCCTCCTGCTCCCGCTCGACCTTCCCTCCCTCCGCGACCAGCTCGGTCCCGGCGGACTCCTCGGTGTCGGGCACCACGACCAGCGCGTGCACCGGTGCGCCCTCGACGCTCGATTCGGGAGCGAGGCCGATCAGCCAGGGCGAGGGCGGCAGGCTCAGGGGGAGGACCCGGATCTTGCTCTGGTCGGCCAGCTCGGCGATGACCCGCGCCTCGTGGGCATGGGGGCCCACCTCCACCGGAAGCTTCAACCGCCCCTGCCGGTCCGCCCGTCGCGGTCCGAACCGAGCGCCGGCCACCTCCACCGTCACCTGCGCCGTCGGCTCGGTCTCGATCGCCAGCTCGGTCCGCCCGGCGCAGGGGAGGGCGAGCACGGTGACGTCCGCGAGGGTCGGCGACTCCCCGGTCCAGAAGGCGAAGAGCACCAGGGTGGGTGCACGGGCCTCGGGCGCCGGGGTCCAGAAGAAGCGGGTGAAGTCCTCGCCGGACGTGCCGGCGGTGAGCGTGCCCGTCGACACCACCGCGTGCAGCCCGGCTCCCGCGTTGCGGACGGTGATCTCCGCGCGGGCACGAGGCCCGAGCACCAGCCGGGACGGCTCGGCCTCCACCACCGGCGCGGCCTGCGCGGAGGTGGCGAGGGCGAGGGTCAGGAGCGCGGGGAGGGGAGAAGGGCGCACGTGGCGTCGGCGCCGGAGGCTACCAGCCTTTCACGCCCGGTCAGGTTCGTCGCTCGTGTCCGGCGCGTCCTCGGGTCGGTGAGGTGGGCTGAAGGAGGGACGGGCCGTGCTCGCGCTCCGTCCCTGCACCAGTGTGCGCTCGGAAGTCTTGAAGGCCACGTCCATCTTCTCCTGCCGCACCGCCCGGACGATGCCCAGCCCGAAGGTGGGGTGGCGAACCACCTGGTCCACGGCGTAATTCTGGTCCGGCCGGTAGTCCTGGGCCTTCGAGACGTCGAGCGCAGCGAGCTGGGCATCCCAGCCCACCACGGTCTTCTCCCCGGCGGTGGCGCGTGGCCGGGCAGCCGCGGACCGGGAGGAGCTCTGTGTGCCCCGGTACACGTGGTTGCTGCCACACGTATTGCAGCGCACGCGGGCAACCTTCGGTCCGACCATCGCCAGGATGGTGTGGGCGAGCTCCATCCTGCACCGCGTGCATGTGGCATCCACCTCGCCGCCCACCCGATGCGTTGCCATGGTCCTCGTCGTCCTCGCCTGTCCGCTGTGGGGGCAGCCCCGGAGGGGCCGCCGGGCGGCCTGCGCCGTGCAGAACGCGCCGCCGCCGACGATGCAGAGTAGCCTCGGCGTCGACCGGCAGCCATCCCCGCGAGGAGATTCTCACCCGTGCCCATCCGCCCGACCCGAGCCGAGATCAACCTCGGGGCCCTGACCCGGAACCTCGAGACCCTGCACACCGCCGCACCGGGCGTGGACGTGCTGGCGGTGGTCAAGGCGGACGCCTACGGGCATGGGGCGGTGCCGGTCTCGCGGGCGCTCGAGGCGGCGGGAGTCCGCTTCCTCGGGGTGGCGCTGGTGGAGGAGGGGCTCGTGCTTCGCCAGGCCGGGCTGAAGAGCGACATCCTGGTGCTGGGCGGGGCCTACGACGGCGGCTGGGAGTCGATGCTCGAGCACCGGATGATCCCGGTGGTGTTCCGCCCCGAGCACCTGACCACGCTCGACGCCGCGGCGGGCGCCCGGGGAACGACGGCCCGCGCGCACCTCAAGGTGGACACCGGGATGGGGCGGCTCGGCGTGCTTCCGCCCGACGTCCCGGCGTTCCTCGAGGCCGCCCGCGGCTGCCAGCGGGTCTCGCTCGAGGGGCTCTGCTCCCACTTCGCCAACGCCGACCTGGCCGACGCCGTCCTCACTGCCCAGCAAGTCGCCCGCTTCCGCACCGCGCTGGGACAGATGCGTGCTGCCGGCTTCGACCCGCGCTGGCGCCACCTGTCGAACAGCGCGGGGCTGCTCGCTCTCCCCGAGGCCCGGGACGGCATGGAGATGAACCTCGCCCGCCCGGGGCTGGCGCTCTACGGGCTGCAGCCGGCGCCCTGGCTGCGGCCACCCCGGGTGCTCGAGCCGGTGCTGAGCTGGAAGACCGCGGTGGTGCACCTCAAGTCGGTGCCCACCGGAACGCCGATCTCCTACGGGAGCACCTGGACCGCGCCTCGGCCCTCGCGGATCGCCACGCTTCCCGTCGGGTATGCCGATGGCTGGTCGCGTCTGCTCTCCAACCGGGGGGCCGTGCTGGTCCGGGCCCGGCGGGCTCCCATCGTGGGCCGCGTGTGCATGGACCTGTGCATGGTGGACGTCACCGATCTCACCGGGGTCGAGGTCGGCGACGAGGTGGTGCTCATCGGCCGGCAGGGGGCGGAGATTCAGGACGCGCACCAGCTCGCGGCGCTGCAGAGCACCATCGCCTACGACGTGCTCTGTGCCATCGGGGCGCGAGTACCGCGCGTGGTCGTGGGCCAGTAAACGACGCGGGATGTGCCCCGGTGGGCGGCCTGCCCTAGGATGCCGGCCGCCGCCCGATGACCACTTCCGAC
>DASROG010000282.1:0-7082 GCA_035646995.1 Myxococcaceae bacterium | reverse complement strand
AGACCTGCGAGCACCCACCGCATCATGCGCGCACCCTCCTCGCCGGGGACGCTACCCGGCCCGGCCGCCCCACGCGAGCGCGAACCCCAGGGGAGCAGATCCCGGGGAGCCCCTCCTGCGTTTCAGGCCCAGCACCCCCTTCCGGAGTTCCTGCCCATGTCCAACGTGCCCGCGCTTCTCCTGTCCGTGCTCACCGTCCTCTCCTCTTCGGGCGCCCCCGCTCCCAGACCGCAACCTCAGCGGGAGGCTCGCGCCGAGCCCGACCTGGCCCGCCCCTTGCGCTGGTTGCTCCAGTCCCAGGGCGCGGACGGAGGCTGGGGCCCCGAAGCCGGAACGTCCGCGGACGTGGCCACCACCAGCCTGTCGGGAATCGCCCTGCTCCGCCTTGGCAAGGAGAGCCAGGGCCAGTCGCTCGCCGAGCCCACCCGCCACGCGCTGATGTACGTCGTCCGCGCCGTCGAGCGGTCGCCCGCGCCGGGCGCCTTCATCCAGTCCGAGGGCACCCAGCCGCAGCGCAAGCTCGGCCGGGGCATCGATACCTTCCTCGCCGCGCAGTTCCTCGGCGAGGCCATCCCCGGGATGCCGGCCGGCGCCGATCGGGATCGCGCGCGTGCCGCGCTCGACCTGTGCGTGGCGAAGGTGCAGGCGCTGCAACGGAATGACGGCAGCTTCGCCAAGGACGGCTGGGCGCCGGTCCTCTCCAGTGCCTTCGCCGCCCGTGGCCTCTACACGGCCAAGGACGCCGGAGCCAAGGTCGCGGCCGAGTCCATTGCCAGGTCCGAGGAGTACATGCTCAAGGGTTACGACGAGAAGCGGAAGCAGTTCCGCACCGACGACGCGGCCGGGGTGGCCCTGTACCAGGCCGCCGGATCGCTCGACGCGGCCGCGCGCTCGGGCAAGCTGGGTGGGGAACCGGCCAAGGCGGCCCGGGCTCACCTCGAGGACGAGGCGTTCGTCCGCGGATTCGGGACCTACGGCGGCGAGGAGCACGTCTCCTATCTCCTGTCGACGGAGGCCTTCGCCCGGGGCGGTGGCGAGGACTGGGCGAAGTGGAGCAAGTCGATCCGCGGCCGCCTGGCGAACATCCAGCGGGAAGACGGGACCTGGCGAGGTGACCACTGCATCACCAGCACCTCGTTCTGCACCGCGGCGAGCCTCATCACCCTGGCCATCCGGCCAGGCGGTCTGCCCGTGAACCGCGGGTGACGAGCAGCGAGCGGTGGTTGACCGCCGTCGGCCGGAGGAGGCTGATGGCGGTTCCACTTTCGTCAGGAGGAGCTCCATGGCCAACCCGTTCGTGCACGTCGAGCTGCAGACCACGGATCTCAAGAAGGCGCGCGACTTCTACTCGCGGCTCTTCGACTGGAAGCTCGAGGACACGCCGATGCCCGGCTTCGGCACCTACACCATGATCGGCGTGGGCGAGGGCACCGGCGGAGGAATGATGGCCGCACAGTCCCCGGGGGCGCCCTCGCACTGGCTGGCCTACGTGGACGTCTCGGACCTCGCCTCGGCCACCCGCAAGGCGAAGGATCTGGGCGCGCAGGTGGTGGTCGACTCCATGCCGGTGGCCGACATGGGGAAGTTCAGCATCATCCAGGACCCGACCGGGGCCCACCTCGGCCTCTGGCAGAGCACCCGGAAGTAGCCGGGGGCGGTGGCAATTCCCTCCTCGCCGGGCGGATGATCGCCCGGTGATCCGTGTGCTTTGGCCCGGCTCCGTGCTCCGGCGAGCGGGTCCGCTGGCCGCCCTCGCGCTCTGGGCGGCCTGCGGCTCGTCCACGCCCGGAGCGAGCCGGAGCTACCGGCTCGCCGCCTCGGGATCGCAGCTGGTGGTGACCGGCCCGTCGACGGGTCTGCTGCTCACCCAGGCCGACCTCGCGACCGACGTCGAGGTGATCGCGATCCACCAGGAGTTCTACGGGGTCCCCTGGGAGGCGTTCGCCACCGGAGGGCCGCCTCCCCCCCGCTGGGCAGCGCAGATGTCCCAGCTCGCCGGTGCTGCGCGCGCGGCGGGCAAGCAGGTCTTCCTCTCCCTCTCGCCGCTCGATGGGAGCCGGAGCTCGCTCGCGCCACGCGTCCGGGTGTCGAACGGGACCGAGGTCGTGGAGAGCGACTGGGCACCGCGCTGCTGGGATTTCCGGACCGCGGCCGACGGCCCGACCTGGCGCGACGCCTACGTGAGCTACGTGGAGTGGATGGTCGACCTCTTCGAGCCCGAGCTTCTCAACGTCGGCATCGAGCTGAATCTCTGGGACGTGGCCTGCCCCTCGGCCTGGGACGGCATGGTGGACGTGGTGAATGCCGCCTACGATGCTGCCAGGTCCCGCCGGCCAGGCGTTCCGGTCTTCCCCTCGATCCAGATCGACGCGCTCTACGGGCTCGCTCCCGGGAGCTGTCCGGCGGGGACGGACGCCGGTGCCTGCTACGAGGCCGGCTACGCGCACCTCGCCCGGGTGAAGCGTGACCGCTTCGCCGTCTCCACCTACCCCTACCTCGGCGCGGTGCCATCGCTGGCGGCGCTGCCGGCGGACTGGTTCACCCGGGCGGCCCGTCGGGGCGGCGAGCGCGCCCTCATCGCCGAGGCGGGATGGCTCTCCACCCCACTGGTGGCGCAGAGCTCGGGCGGGGCCTGCTTCACCGCGCTCACCAGCGACGAGACCTTCGCCGCCGCCTACCTGGACCGGCTCCTCTCCGACGCGCAGGCCGCGGGGATGGACCTGGTGACGTGGATCTCCGACCGGGATCTCCTCATCGCCCCGCTCATGAGCGACTGCGGATGCCACCAGACCGCGGAGTGGTGCGCCGTTCGCGACCTCTTCCGGGGTCCTCCTCCCACCGGGAGCGAGGACACCCAGCTGCAGGGGGAGCTGCGCATGAAGGCCTTCGGCGCGATGGGGCTTCGCAGCTACGACGGCACGCCGAAGCCCGCGGTGCACCGGCGATGGGAGGAGTCACGCCGCCTCCCGATCGACACACCGTGACGCCCGCAGACTGGAGACCCGGCCAGGCGGGTGGTAGGTCCTGCGGGATCCACAACAGGGGAGCACGACGACGATGAAGGTCCTGGTCGCGGACGCGCTGTCGCCCGAGGGACTGGAGATCCTGCGCGGCACCTCCGAGCTCACGGTGGAGGTGAAGCTCGGGCTCGCGCCAGCGGCCCTGAAGGCCGTCATCGGAGACTATGACGTGCTCGCCGTCCGCAGCGCTACCCGGGTCACGGCCGAGGTGCTGGAGAACCCCGGACGGCTGAAGCTCATCGGCCGCGCCGGGGTGGGGGTGGACAACATCGACGTCGCGGCGGCCACCCGGAAGGGAGTGGTGGTGATGAACACCCCGGGCGGGAACTCGGTGGCAGTGGCCGAGCTGACCATCGGGCTGATACTGACCCTGCTCCGGCAGCTGGTCCCGGCCATCCTCTCCACCCGGTCCGGCCGCTGGGAGAAGAAGCGGTTCGCCGGTGGTCACGAGCTGTTCCTGAAGACGGTGGGGCTGGTGGGCTTCGGGAGCGTCGGTCAGCTCGTGGCCCATCGGTGCATGGCCTTCGGCGCCAAAGTCATCGCCTACGACCCGCATCCGGTCGAGGCCTCGCGCCGGCTGGGGGTGCAGATCGTCCAGCTCGACGAGCTGTTCCGGCGCGCGGACATCATCTCGCTGCACCTGCCGCTGATGGAGAACACCCGGAATCTGGTGTCCCGGGCGCTGCTCGGCGCGATGCGGAAGGGTAGCTACCTCGTCAACTGCGCGCGTGGCGGCATCGTCGACGAGGCCGCGCTGGCCGACGCGCTCCGCGACGGAACGCTTGCTGGCGCAGCGATGGACGTCTTCGCCACCGAGCCGGTCCCGCCGGACCACCCGCTGCTCTCGCTGGAGAACTTCCTCTGCACGCCGCACCTGGGCGCGTCCACCGAGGAGGGGCAGCTGGCCTGCGCGAGCCAGCTCGCCGAGCAGCTGGTGGAGTACGCGCGGACCGGCCATGTCCGCCACGCGCTGAACGCCCCTGGCCACTGAAACTTCCGGCGTCCGCCGGGATCAAAATCGGGAACTGGTTCCCTTCCGGACAGTGCGTTCCTAGCTTCGACATCATCATGCCCCGCAGCTCCAGCTTCGAGCCCGACACCGTCGGCACGACCGACATCGACCCGGACCTCGCCCGCCGCAGCAAGCAGGAGGTTGCGGCTCAGCCGGTCGCTCCCCAGGGCGAGACCGACATCCACTACGGCAAGAAGTTCGCCCAGACCGAGGCAATCCTGAAAGCCCGGGTCGAGGAGCGGGCCGCGGCCGAGGCCGAGCAGCACGAGGCGGCCGACACCCCGGACATGCACCTCGGGTCCACCGAGGAGCAGGTCACCGCCACCCCCGCCCAGCCCTCCTCCGGCGCCGTGGCCAGCGAGGTGGGGATGCCGGGGCTGGCCCATGACGCCGAGCGTGGCAAGCGCCGTCAGCGGCGCCGGGGTGGGCGCTCCGTCGAGCATGATGCGCCGCCGCTCGGAGCGATGCCCGGGGAGGAGCTCCCCCCTGCTGCGGAGCAGGTCCTGGCCGAGACCCCCGCCGAGCTCATCGGCGCTTTCCGAGACCAGGTCATCCGGTCGGTGCGCGGGGTGGGCGAGGCCGCGGGCCAGCTCCGGTCCGCAACACGGGAAGTTGCGGGGCTTCCGCTGGAGGCACTCCGGGTCGCCCTTCGCGTGGGCCGGTCCTGGCTGGATCGCTCGCCCCGCCGTGCGTGATGGGTGTAGCGTTTTCCACGTGAGCACCGGGCCCGCGCACAGGACGCCGAACCACCGCCCGGGGACGGCCGAGCTGCTCGTCCAGCTGGCGGGTGAGCTGGGAAACCTCGTGTCCCAGCACGTCGCCCTGGCGAAGCTCGAGCTGGGCGAGACCGCCCGCAGGACGGGGCTGGGCGTGGCGCAGATCGCCGCCTTCGCTCCCCTGGTGCTGGTGGGCTACGCCTTCCTGAACGCCGCCGCGGCGCTGGCGCTCTCCCGGTGGCTCCCCCTGGCGGCGGCGGTGGCGCTGGTGGGATTGCTCAACGTCGTCGTCGGCCTCGTGGGGGTGGCGCTCGCCGCCCGCTCCTTCCGGCGTCCGGCCCTCGACGATTCGGTCACGGAGCTGGAGCGGACGGTCCATGCGCTCGCTCCGTCGCGGCCGAGCAATGGCCACTCCGCCCTGGAGCAGCGGCCGTGACCCTCTCCCGCTCCGGAGCGAGGACCGAGGCCGAGCTCCGCGAGGAGATCGAGCGTGCCCGGACCCAGGTGGTGGGCACCGCCCAGGCGCTCAGACGCCAGCTGCACGACATCTGGGACGTTCGCCACTGGGTCTCCCGCCGCCCAGGGCTCACCCTCGGAATCGCCTTTACCGCCGGCCTGTGGCTGGGCATCCGGCGGCGCTGACCCCACATTACCGAACACCGTCACACCGGAGACGAGACCGATGGCCACCACCGAAACGCTGTCCGACACGGCCCGCGACATCCAGGATCGGGTCGGCCCTCAGCTGGAGGAAGCCCGCCGCGAGCTGGACTCGCTGAATCAGCGGGTGAGCGGGTTCATCAAGGAGCGGCCCATTGCCTCGCTGGCCATCGCGCTGGCCGCGGGATTCGTCATGGGGCGGATCGCCTCTCGCTGAGCGAAGGATCGACTGCACCATGGCCACCTCTCCGCAGAACCCCTCCTCGGGGAACGGGCAACACCAGCAGGGCTTCGTCGGCCGGGTGGGGCACCTGAACGACAGCGCGCATCAGCTGTTCGACGAGGCCCGGAGCACCTTCGAGGACCTCGGCCAGGCCATCGACCTTCGCGGACGGGTGCAGCGCCATCCCTACGCGATGGTTGCCGCTGCCCTGGGCGTGGGCTACGTGCTCGGGGGTGGGCTCTTCAGCTCTCTCACCTTCCGGGTGTTCGGTCTGGGGGTTCGGGTGGCGGCGATCCCCCTGGTGAAGAACCAGCTGCTCGGCCTGGCCGAGGCCGCCGTGTCCGGATTCACCGCCGGCGGCACGGACGACGTCGGCTCGCCATCCTGATCGGAGGAGCACCATGCTGAGCCTCAAGGATCTGAAGAAGCTGGACCGGGACGACCTGCTCGACCTCGTGGGTCTGCAGCGCGCGAGCCCCAACGACTGGGTGGCGCCGGCGCTCACCGCGCTGGGGGTGGGGCTCCTGGTCGGCGTCGGCGTCGGGCTGCTGCTGGCCCCGAAGCCGGGCGCGGAGCTGCGCAACGATCTGCGCGACAAGCTCCGGTCCGCGCAGGACTCGCTGCCCGACCAGCTGAAGGGGGCGACCGCGAGCACGGGCGCGTCCTCGACCCGCTCCATGCCCTGACAGCAGAAACCCGCTGGGTTCATCGTTCCTCGCTTGCCCACGGCGGGATCCTCCGACGAGGCCAGCCGGTCTCCGCTGTGAATTCGGCTTGTTCCCGTGCGGGGGGTGACGGCAACATGCCGGCCTCCTGTCACCTCGACTCCCGTCCGCCGGGCGCCGCTTCCTGCGCGTGCTCGGGTTCAGTCTCTTCCAGGCCGCCGTGCTCGGCAGCGCGGTGGGCGCCATCGTCAGCGCCCGCGTGCCGCCCACCCCGGGATTCCGCGACGAGGAGCCGCCCCGGCGGTTCCGGATCCGGACCTTCATCGGAGCGCCCATCGACGCGCTGGAGCGCTCGCTCCTGGACTGGCGGCTGCACGAGGTGGGACGGCGGAGCGAGCCCGCCCGGGACGTGGTCCTGGTGGGCGTGGACGACGAGACGCTGGCCAACGCGCGGGAGGACTCGCATCCCGACGTGAGCGTCTGGCCCTGGCCACGAGCGCTGCTCGGGGGGCTCGTGGGTCAGCTGGGACGCGAGGGCGCGAGGGCGGTGGTCCTCGACTGGGCGCTGGACAGCGGTAGCCCGCGGGTGGGTGGGGAGATCTCCGACGACGAGCAGCTCCGCCGCGCGCTCGATGCGACCCCGGGGACGGTGCTCGGCTTCTCTCTCTCCGCCGCGCCGCCGCCCGCGGTGGTCCGCCCTCTCCGGCCCTCGCTGGTCCTGGTGGGCACCGAGGAGAGCGACGGACCCGCGGTCACCGAGCTCCTGCGTCGCGTGCTGGCGAGCAA
>DASROG010000281.1:0-2305 GCA_035646995.1 Myxococcaceae bacterium | reverse complement strand
CCTCCCTCTCCGGGAGGCGGCGCCGGCCGAGGGCTCCTGGCTTCCGTCGATCGGGGCCGGTGTCGTCATCGGCCGATTCCGGTCGACCGGGTCCGATTCGATGAGACCCGCGCCAGCCGGTCGACCGGCGGTCGTGTCGACGAGCTCCTTGCCACGCTCTGACTCGACAGGGTTCCGACGGTCGAGCGGCCGCTGCCGAGCCGATCATCAGGCGCGCACGAGCCGGAGCCGCTGCTCGGCGACCTCGACCCGGAGGCGCATCCCCCAGGCGAATTCGAGCCGGTCATCCTCGATGCCGTCACCGAAGACGACGCCACCATCGTCCATCTCGGAGACGATCTCCAGCTGCCCGTGCCCGTTGACCAGACCGCCGTCGAGGCTGGTGCCGGTCGAGACGCTGGGGAACGGCTCGCGGACGAAGAGCGCGAGCGCCCAGTCGGTGGGCTTCGGGATCTGCAGCGGCCGGGCACGCTCGAGGTTGATCGACCGCGCCCATCCCGTCGCGCCGGTGCCGGTGGCCACGATGAGCCCGGAGGACGACTGCCGCTCCTCCCTGTTCCCGAGCCGGAGGCGGTAGCGCGCCGACTGGTGCGAGCGATGGCCCACGAAGATCTCGTTCAGCGCGAGCAGCGACTCGCCGTCGTCGAGCCTGGCGCTCGCCATCGTCCGCTCCTCCACCTCCGCGCGCCCGGCGGCCATCGCTGCGAGGAGCTGCTTGGCCCGGCTGGGCGCGTGCGGCACCAGGATGCCGTCGAACTGCTCGGCGTCGGGGTTGATGCCCAGCACCAGCTGCCCCTGGAGATACTTGGCCAGATTGGCCACCAGCCCGTCCTGCCCGGTGGCCACCACCAGGTCACCGGGCTCGAAGAGGAAGCGCGACAGCTCGGGCCGGTTCACCCGCGCGCGGCGCCAACCCGCGGGGATCGCCTGCGACACCGCATCCAGCGCCCCCATCCAGCGCTCGTGCCGCCGGCGGACGGCATCGAGCGTCTGGCCGCGCTGCTCGAGGAAGAACCGGACCTGGGGCTCGGTCCCGTGCCGCGCGAGCAGCGCGCTGTACTCGCTGGCACGGGTGACGACCACCACTCGGGGAACCGCGGCGGCCATGGCTCACTCCTTCCCGAGGTGGCTCGCGCCGGCCTCCAGCAACCGGGTCAGCGCGGGGGCGAGCGCGGGCTCGCCGAGGCTCAGGTGCTCGATCTTCTCCAGCTTCCCGGCCAGGGCCTGCAGGGCGAGCGCCAGAAGCACCGGTGCCGGCACGTCACGGACCGCCTCCATCCGCGCCTTCTCCGCCACGGTGCGGACCTCCTCGTGGGCCCGGAGGGCGATCGCCTCTGCCTCGCCCCGCACGGTGACCCCGTGCGCCTCGGCATCTGCCCCGAGCCGGAGCCCCTCGGCGGCGGCCAGGGACTCGATCCGCCCGCGCTCGGCCTTGGCCTCCGAGGCGATGCGCGCTGCCGTGGCCTCCTCGGTCACCTCGCGCTGAGCGTTGAGCCCCTTCTGGGCGATCAGCTCCTCCTGCCGCCGGGCGAGCTCCACCTGCGTCTGCAGCTCGTTCTCCTGGATGGCTCGCTCCTTCTCCACCGCGTTCGCGCGCCGGGCGAAGGCCGCCTCGTCCCCTTGCTGCTGGATCAGCTCCCGGGCGGGTGCCTCCAGCGCCCGCTCGAGATCGGTGGAGGGCCGGATCGACGAGATGCGGACGGACACCAGCTCCAGCCCCAGGTCCTCCAGCGCCCGCTCCTCGCGGAAGGCGTGGTGGATCTCCTGGCGGAGCGCTGGCGGCCCCTCGGCGAGGACCCGCCGCAGCGGGACGCTGGCTACCCACGCGCGGGCTCGCTGCTCTGCGATCTGCGAGAAGAGCAGCGAGAGCTTCTCCAGGGGCTGCCGGAGCAGCGCGCCGGTGTCGAGGTCGATCGTGAAGTCGATCCGATCCGCGAGCCGCCGCGGGTCCTTCACCCGGAAGGTGATGACGCCCTGGGCGGTGACCTCCTGGTAGTCGCTGGAGCGGCTGCGGAAGGAGAACCCCATCTCCCGGTCATCCACCGGGACCTCGGCGATGCTCGAGGCGTGGGGGAGGAAGAAGAACGCCTGCCCTCGCCCGGAGCGGATGAGCGCGCCGCGCCGGAAACGGAGGACGAACATGCTTGCGTCGGACCTGAGGTGGTGAACCGGTCCCCATCGACGAATCTGTGCCATGGCTGGACTCCTCTCCTCGGCTCTTCAGATCGCGGACCGGCGTGTGAACCGATAGAGCTCCGCCGGTCGGTGGTCGACGTCCCGCTGGCTCTCGCCGGTCGCCTCGAGC
>DASROG010000280.1:0-2076 GCA_035646995.1 Myxococcaceae bacterium | reverse complement strand
AACGGCACAGGCAGGGCGGCGCCGAAGCCGGCTTCGGGTCCGAACACCGCCTTGCCGCTCCCGGTGGGGAAGGTGTCCGAGATGATGACCGTCCCCGGGCTGGACGGGTCGAATCCCCCGAGCGTCCAGCCCGCGGGCGCCTCGATGCCCCACCAGCGGTTGGCCCGGGTGTCGACCACGAAGGCGGTGGTCACGCCCCGGCCGGCCGCCTCGGTGCGCGTGCGGCGGAGGCTGGTCACGAGGTTTCCGAGGACGGTGGAGAAGTTGGCCCGCGAGGTGAGCTGCTCGTAACCGGTCATGCTCATGGCGGTGAGCACGGCCACGATGCCCACCACCACCATGACCTCGAGGAGGGTGATGCCGCGGGAACGGAGGACCGCCCTGCCCGCTCCGGGGCGCGCGTGGTCCGCACTGCGTGGATGTGGACGGTGCAGCACGGCCCTGATCGAAGCCAGGCACGTGCCATCCCCCTGGAGCGTCTCGTCTCGGGAGCTTGGGGATCGACGGCCTGGGTCTTTCGCACCACCCTGGGTCATCGCCGGTTGCGCGGTGCGCGAGCGTGGTCCTTCCCGTCCCGTCGTCCCGGGTGGGTGGATGCACTCGGGTGTGGACAAGGGAGGCGCGGAGCAGCCAGCATCCCGGCCCGCTCCTGGTAGAGCGTCCGAGCCTGGTGGCCGGCCTGGTCTTCAAAACCAGTGGGACGGCGCGCGAGCGTCGTCCGGGTGGTTCGATTCCGCTGCTCTACCGATTTCCCCCCGTTCCGGGTCCTTCATCCACGACCGGTCCTTCGAGGTTTGCCGCCAGGGACTCGCTGGGGATGGGGGCCGCGGTCCTCCGGCACCGGCCGCGACTTGAGGCAGGTCATGGTCACGTAGGCGCCCACCCACGAACCCGTCGCGGCGAACGCGACGTAGATCCACGAGTGGGTGTAGCTGATCACTGCGAAGGCGGACAGCATGTACCAGAGGCTGCTCCAGCTCGCCGCCGCCACCCGCTTCCGCGCGGACACCGCGGCGTTGAAGAGCACATAGACGGCATCGGTCACCCCGGTGGAGAGGAAGACGCCGGCGCCGATCAGCGGGTTGAACTCGATGGTGGGCATGGCGCGAGCGTCTCGCGATCGCGTCTCCCCGGCGAGGGCCAGGATCCGGCGCCGGTAGACGAAGGCGTCGCCGTCAGCCCTCGGGGACTCCGTGGAAGGTCGTCGTCTGGTAGTCCCCGGTCGTGTACACGAAGCCGTCGAGGATCGGCCCGGCGATCCCCGAGAACCGCTGCGCGGGCAGCGGCGTCAGCTCGGTCCAGGAGTCGGAGCGGGGGTCGTAGGCAGTCACGTCGGTCACGCTCCTCCCGTTGGCGATCTCCCCGGCGATGACCACGATCCGGTCCCGGAAGGGGAACGTCGCCCCGGTGATGTGACTCCGGGCGTGCGGCAGGTTCGCCCCCCGGGTCCAGGAGCCGGTGGCCGGGTCGTAGACCTCGACGTCGGGCACGGTGACCAGCCCATCGTCGTGACCGTGCTGTCCGCCGATCACGTAGATTTTCCCCCCGAGCACCGCGGAGCCAAGGTGGTTCCTCGGCGTGGGTAGCGCGGCGGCGGAGGTCCAGGCCGTCGCTCCTCCGGCGATGTCGAGAACCCAGTGCTGGTCCGTGTCGCTCGCCTGCTCGAAGCTCAGCCCTCCGAGGAAGTGCAGCTTGCCATCGAGGTACACGAGCGTGCCGGCTCCCCGCCGGTCCGGAAGGTCCGGCAGCGCCTCGTAGGTGTTGGTCGCCACCCGGTACCTCCAGGCGTGAACCGTCCCGAACACCTGGTACGTCCTCGACGCGTCCTCGACGAATCCCCCGGCCCAGTAGATGTCCGCCCCGTCGGTGGCCGTCCCGGCGTGGGTCACGCCTTCCGGCATGTCTGCGAGGCGCGACCAGGTGTCGGTCGCCGGCTCGTAGACGAAGGCGTAGCGCCAAGGTGTGCAGCACGGCTTGCTCCAGTCGAAGCCGCCGAAGGTGTAGAGCTTGCCGTTGACCACCGCGCCGTGGCCCTCGCTGGTGCCGAGTGGACGGTCCGCGAGCTCGGACCAGCGG
>DASROG010000279.1:0-2389 GCA_035646995.1 Myxococcaceae bacterium | reverse complement strand
GCGCGGAGCACGTCACGGGGCGCGAGCTGCACGGTGAAGGCAGCGCGCGGCAGCGCCAGCCGTCCGAGCTCGGCGCCCATCGAGCGCTCGAGCTGGCGAGCTGCCCGCTCCCGCTCCCGGCGGAGGGCCCGTGCGGCCTCCCAGGCCCGGGCCTCGGCGAAGGCGCGCTCGGCCTCGAGCGCGAGGAGCCGCTCCCGGCGCCCCTCCAGCCGCTCGCATTCGATCCGCAGCGCCTCGCGGCGTGCAGGGAGCCCGGCCACGTCGGTCCCGTGCTTCCGGGCCAGGCGCCGGAGGGCATCCAGCCGTTCCTCGACGACGGAGAGCCGCTCCGGGTCCGCGTCCAGCCCGTCCAGGTACCGGCGCAGGCTCCGGACCGCGTCGTCGAGCGCGGCGGCCGCGGAGACCACCGAGGTGGCGGCCTCGCTCAGGTCGGGATCGGTCCGGGCTGCATCCTCCAGCATCCTCGCCGCGCGGGAGGCGACGGTGGACACCCCGGCGTCGTCTCCGCCGAGCAGGGCCTCGGATTCGAGCGCCGCCGCCCGGAGCCGCTCCACCCCCGCCAGCCGCCTGCGTTCGGCCTCGAGCGCGGGCTCCTCCCCGGGTGCGGGCGCGAGGCGCTCCAGCTCGTCCAGCTGGAAGCGGGCAAACTCGGCCCGGGCCTCGGGCTCGGCGTCACCGCCCAGCGACTGCCGCTCGGCGTCCAGCGCCGCCAGGGGGGCGTGGGCCGCCCGGTACGCCTCCAGCGCCGGCAGGACGCCCTCCCAGCGGTCCAGCACCGCGCGGTGCGTGGAGGGCTCGAAGAGGCCGACGTGAGCGTGCTGGCCCGCGATGTCGAGCTCGCCGCGCATCAGCTGCCCCAGGACCGCCACCGAGGCCAGCGCACCGTTCACGTGCACCTTGCTCCGTCCGGCGCGGCCGACCACCCGCCGGAGCACGACCTCGTCGCCGTGGTCCGGGAGCCCCAGGGCCTCGAGCCGGTGTGCGAGCCCCGGCGTGCGCTGGAAGACGGCCTCGACGGCCGCCTCGTCGGCGCCGGTGCGCACGCAGTCCGGGTCGGCCCGGGTCCCCAGGAGGAGCCCCAGGGCGTCCACCAGGATGCTCTTCCCTGCCCCCGTCTCCCCCGTCAGCACCGTCAGCCCGGGGCCGAAGCCGACCTCGACCTCCTCCACCACGGTGAAGCTCTCGATCCGAAGCGCGAGCAACATGCCGGCACTGAACCTCCGTTCCGTGCCGGACCGTACACCGCAGAGCCGACACTGTACAGAGATTCAGTTCAGCACCGAGCAGAGGACCGCGCCCGCCTTCCGCCCGACCGAGCCTCGGGTCAGTCCTCGGCGAACAGCGTCTCGATGTCCTGTTCGGTGAGGCCCTCGGACAGCCCGCCGCCCGGGCCGAGGATGCCCTGGGCGAGCTCGCGCTTCCGCTGCTGCAGCGCGAGGATCTTCTCCTCCACCGTGCCGCGGGTGATGAGCTTGTAGGAGATGACCGCCCGGGTCTGACCGATGCGGTGGGTGCGGTCCGTGGCCTGGTCCTCCACCGCCGGGTTCCACCACGGGTCGTAGTGGATGACGTAGTCCGCCGCGGTCAGGTTGAGCCCGGTCCCTCCGGCCTTGAGGCTGATGAAGAAGATGGGTGGACCATCGTCCCGGTTGAACGCGTCCACCCGGGCCATGCGATCGCGGGTCCGGCCGTCCAGGGAGAGGAACGCCACGTTCCGCTCCTGCGCGTGCGCTTCCAGCAGCCGCAACATCTCCGTGAACTGGCTGAACACCAGCGCGCGGTGACCCTCGGCGAGCAGGTCGTCCACCAGCTCGTCGAACCGCTGCAGCTTTGCCGAGGGCGGCAGCGACGCCGTGCCAGGCAGCTTGAGCAGCCGCGGGTCGTTGCACACCTGCCGCAGCCGGAGCAGCGCCGCGAGGATGGACACCCGGGCCCGCCTGAAGCCCACCTTCTGGATGCTCTCCTGCACCTTGGCCCGGCTCTCGTCGAGCACCTCGCGGTAGAGCGCCGCCTGCGCCGGCTCCATCTCGCAGTAGGCGACGGTCTCGGTCTTGGGCGGCAGATCCTTCGCCACCTGGGTCTTGAGGCGCCGGAGCACGAAGGGCTGCACCCGCCGCCGCAGCCGCTCGCGGGCCCCGAGGTCCGCTCCCACCTCGATGGGCTGCTCGTAGCGCTCGGCGAAGTCCTCCTCGGCCCCGAGGAAGCCGGGCATCAGGAAGTCGAAGATGCTCCAGAGCTCGGAGAGCCGGTTCTCGAGTGGCGTTCCGGTCAGCGCGAGGCGCTGGTCCGAAGGAAGCGTCTTGCACGCTTGTGCGGTGGCCGATCCGGCGTTCTTGATGTTCTGCGCCTCGTCGAGCAGCACGTACCGCCACCGGGTGCGCATCAGCTC
>DASROG010000278.1:0-10323 GCA_035646995.1 Myxococcaceae bacterium | reverse complement strand
GTTCGGCGCCGGGCGCTTCACCGGGGAACCGCCTCCGGGCGGCAGCGGCGGGTATCCCGGCGGGCGCGAGCTGACGCCCTGGGAGCGGCGCAAGGAGCTGGGGGTCTTCCAGGGCTTCTTCGAGACCTGGAAGCGCAGCGTCTTCTCGCCCCAGGCGTTCTTCCCCACGGTCCGTCCGGACGTGCCCTGGACCGAGGCCCTGTTCTACGCCTGGGTGATTCACGGCATCACCGTGTTGTTGGGCTTGCCCTTCATCGGCCTCGGGCTGTTCGGCCCCCGCCTGCCCAGTGACTTCGGGGGCGACAGGGCGCAGATGGAGAACATGATGCGGCTGATGTCCGGGGGCGCCGGCATCGGCTGGGCCCTGGCGACGCTGCTGATCTACCCGCTGGTGGTGCTCGCCGTCTGCGGTGTTGTTCACCTGTCCGCGATGCTCTTCGGCGCGGCGAAGAATGGCTACGGCGCCACGGTGCGCGCATATTGCTACGCGCAGGGGCCGAACATCTTCGGAGTCATCCCTTGCCTCGGCTTCGTCGCCTGGATCTACAGCATCGTCCTCGACATCTTCGGCATCGCCAGTCTCCAGGAGACGAGCATGGGGAAGGCCGCGGGCATCGTGCTCCTCCCGTTCGTGTTTTTCCTCTGCTGCTGCGGGCTGCTGGGCTTCTTCTTCGCCGCGGCCATCGCCGGGCTGGTGAGCGGCATGGCCGGAAGCGGCGGCACCTCGCTCTAGCGACCGATGACCTTCGACTGGACGCCACGCGAGCGACGCTTCACGCTCCTCCACGCGCTCGGGCTGGCCGGCGTCCTGGGGCTGCTGGTGGCTCGCTTCGTCCCCTTGGCCCGGCTGCCGTTCTGGCGCTGCGTCCTCCGCGAGCACACCGGCTGGCCTTGCCCCGGATGCGGGCTCACCCGCGCCGCCGAGGGTCTCGCCCACCTCCGCCTCGGGTCCGCGTTCGAGTCGAACCCGCTCGGGGCGCTGGTGGGGTGTCTGCTGGCCGGGGCCGCGGCGCTGGGGCTCCTCCAGTGGGCCTTCCGGCTGCCGCTCCCGGTGCCCCGGCTCTCGCGAGGCGAGGCCCGGGCCGGCCGCGCCGCGCTGGTGGCGGCGGTGCTGGCGAACTACGCCTTCGTCGTCGTGCAGACTCGCCTCGGCTGGCGATGATCGCCGCCGGCCTGGTCCTGCTCGGCTACCTCTCCGGGAGCATCCCCTTCGGGCTGATCCTGGTACGCGCGACCCGGGGGGTGGACGTCCGGGAGCGGGGAAGCGGCAACATCGGCGCTACCAACGTGGCGCGGGTCGCGGGGAAGCGACTCGGGGTCCTGGTGCTGGTGCTGGACGCGCTCAAGGGTGCGCTCCCGGTGCTGCTGGCCAGGGCGGTCGAGCCCGGGCCGGTGGTGCCGGCCGCGGTGGGCCTGGCCGCGTTCGCCGGGCACGTGGCGCCGCTCTGGCTGGGGTTCCGGGGCGGAAAGGGGGTGGCCACCGCGCTCGGCGTGCTGGTGGTGCTGGCGCCCCGGGCCGCGCTCGCCGGTGCCCTGACCTACGCGCTGATCTTCGCCATCCTGCGCATCAGCTCGGTGGGCTCCCTGCTCGCCGGCGTGGTCGCGGTCGCGGTGGCCTGGGTCGTCCCCGGCACGCCCGTCCCTGCGGCGGCGCTGACCTCGGTGCTCTTCGCGGCGATGCTCTGGACTCACCGGGGGAACATCGGCCGGCTGCTGCGCCGGGGCGAGCCCCGCGTCTAGACGGCGGTCTCCCTTGTGCGGGGCGCGTACTCGAGGAGCGTGCACTCGATGGGGCCGTTCCACAGGGGGCGTCGGCGCAGTGGGCGATGGTGGAACGCGGCCTCGAACGCCGGGTTTCCGGAGAGGATCGCCATCCTGAATCCGGCGAGGCCGCCGAGCCGCTCACCGAGCTGGAAGTAGAAGGTCTTCATCCCCTTCTGCCCTCCCTGGGCGAGCCGGTCGCCGTAGGGCGGATTGGTCACCAGGAGCCCGTGGCCGACCTCGCCGAGCGGGAGCGGACGGGTCGCGTCGGCGGCCGTGACGTTGACCTCCCGCTCGAGCCGCGCGGCGCGGACATTGGCCCGCGCGGCCTCCACCGCCTCGGGGTTCCGGTCGAAGCCGCGGATGGGGAAGGGTGCGCGCCGCTCGTTCGCGCGCGCCTCGGCGCGCAGCCGGTCCAGGATGGGGCGGGCCTCGGGGCCGAGCGAGGGCCAGCGCTCGATGCCGAAGCTGCGATGGACGTTCGGGGCGCGGCGCACCGCGATGAGCCCGGCCTCCACCAGGAAGGTTCCCGATCCGCACATCGGGTCCACCAGCGGCTCGTCGCCGGTGTAGCGGGCGGCCCGGAGGATGGCGGCGGCGAGCGTCTCCTTGAGCGGCGCCACGGTGGGACGCACGCGATAGCCGCGCTGGCTGAGCGGCGCCCCCGCGACGTCGAGCGAGAGGGACAGCCGGGTCCCCGCGAGGTGCGCGACGATGCGCACGTCGGGCCGGCGGGTGTCCACGTCCGGGCGTTCGCCACGGCGCGTGCGGAGCCGGTCCACCAGCGCGTCCTTGATCTTCAGGCCCACGAACCCGGAATGGGTGTGCTCCGAGTCGCGCAGCGTGGCCTCCACCGCGAACGTCGCCCCCGGATCGAGGTGCTCCTCCCAGGGGACCGCGTGGGCTGCCTCGTAGAGCCCCTCCGCGCCGTGGGCCTCGGTCTCGGCCAGCGGCCAGAGCAGGCGCATGGCGATCCTCGACCAGAGGGCGATGCGGAGCGCCTCGTGGAGGTTGGCCTGGAAGCGGACCCCGCCACGGTCGGCGCGGACCCTGACCGCGCCCAGCTCGGCGAGCTCCTCGGCCAGGAGCTCCTCGGTCCCGCGGGCGGCAGTGGCGAACAGGGGCAGGCGGCGGGGCATTCCTCCGGGGACCGCTACTGTCTTCACCCCGCTCTCTGCAAGCGTGGTTGACTGTCGGCGGTCGTTCGATCGAGGAGGGTCCCCATGCGCCGTACCATGCTGATGCTGGTGGTGTGCGCTGTTCCGCTCGCAGCCTGGGCCGCCGACGGAGGTGCCAAGGCGGGCATCGAGGCGGGCAACAGGAAGTTCGAGGAGGCCGTGGCCAAGGGCGACGCCGCGGCCATCGCGAAGCTCTACGCCACCGACGCGGAGATCCTCCCGCCGGGCTCGCCACCGGTGAAGGGCCGCGAGGGCATCGAGAAGACCTTCGCCGCCATGGTCAAGGAGTTCAAGAAGATCACCCTCAAGACCCGCGAGGTGTACCCCATGGGAAACCTGGCGCTCGAGGTGGGCAGCTGGAAGCTCGAGGACGCGTCGGGCAAGGGTCCAGAGGGCAAGGGGATGGTGCTCTGGAAGAAGAGCGGTGGAACCTGGCAGTACTACCGCGACATGTGGAGTGAAAACGCGCCGCCGCCGCCGGCCGCTGCCGCCGCCGCCGCGGAGAAGCCCGCCGCGAGCCCGGCCGCGCCCGCCCAGCCCGCGAAGTAGGAGCGACGACGCGATGCTCGGAGAGGCGCTGATCACCGTCGACATCGCGCAGCGGTTGATCGACGACAGCCCCTTCGGGCGGTGGTGGGGGTACCGGGTGGAGGAGGTCGGGCCAGGCATCGCCCGCCTCCTGCTCCCGTTCCAGCCGGGCTTCGAGCGGCCCGGCGGCGTGCTCCAGGGCGGATGCGCGATGACGCTTGCCGACGTGTCGTTCTGGATCGCCGGGATGACGGTGATCGGCGAGGACCCGTCCGCGCTCACGCTCCAGATGAGCTCGTCGTTCCTGCGCCCGGCGATTCTCGGCGACCTGCGCTCGGAGGCGCGCATCCTTCGCGCGGGCCGCCGGATCCTCTACGGGGAGGCCTCGATCACCGACGCCCGGGGCAATCTCCTGACGCACCACGTCCTGACCTACATGCGGCCGGACGCGTCCGCGGGCTGACCGGACCGCCCCCGGGCCACGATCGGCTCTTGCGGATGTGTTCATCTCCGGGGCCCGAGGTGCTCCACCGATGACCGCCTCTCCCCTCGCAACCCCGATGCCCTGGAACCTGCTCGCGTCCGCGTACGAGACCGAGACCCTCCCCAGCTTTCGCCCGTTCGCCGAGGAGGCCCTTCGCCTCGCGGGCCCCATGGCCGGTTCAACTCTGGCGGATGTCGCCTGCGGTCCCGGCACGCTGGCGCTTCTCGCTGCCGATGCGGGATTCACCGTGGACGCGATCGACTTCTCCCCGGAGATGATCGCTCTGCTGGAGCGCAGCGCCCGGGAGCGCGGTCTGGACGGCATCCGTGCCCGTGTGGGGGACGGGCAGGCCCTTCCCTATCCGGACGCGACGCACGGTGGGGCCTTCTCCCTCTTCGGGCTCATGTTCTTTCCCGATCGCGCGCGAGGCTTCTCCGAGCTCCGGCGCATCCTGCAGCCCGGCGCGCGGGCGGTGATCTCCAGCTGGCAGCCCATGGACCGGTCCCGGACGCTGAGCGCGCTCTCCACGGCCGCACAGCAGGCGCTCCCATCCGGCGCCGCTCCCCCCGCCCAGCCGGCGCTGGTGACCGCGGAGGCATGCCGCGCCGAGATGGAGCAGGCCTTCGAGGAAGTGCAGGTCCATCCGCGGTCCATCGACGTCCAGTTCCCGTCCTCGGACGCGCTCTGGGATTCGATGGAGCGCGCGATGCCTCCCCTGGTGCTCACCCGGCATCAGCTCGGTGAGCAGGCCTGGGCACCGGTCTCTAGCCGGATTCGCGAGCTGCTGGCCCGGAGCCTCGGCACTGGCCCGTTGGTGCTCGATCTGCACGCCCTGCTGACGGTGGGGACCGCACCGGGACATCCCGGCGCGGGCAGGTAGCGGTCAGAAGCCCAGCGCCGGGCCGGCCGTCGTCCCGAGCGTCGCCTGCTCGAAGAGGAGCGAGACGGTCCGGCCGTAGTGGAAGGCGAGGCCCAGTCGAAGGTCTATCCTGAAAGACCGGAGTCGGGCAGCGGGCCGGCGGGATCCGGGAACGCCGCGTCGGAGGCCCCCTCCTGGAAGAGCGCGTCGGCCTGGCGATGGTGAAGCAGTGGCCGGGCAGTAGAAGCCCTCTCCTGCGTCCGCGGGGCGCGCCTGCTCCGACGCATCGCGTGCGAAGCGATGCGTTAACGCACTTTGCCGCTCCGTTGCAGCAAGCCGGAGCGGGTCCTTCGGCACCCCCGGATCACACGTGCTACCGGGTGTACTGTGCGCACCCTCGACCACAGTCGGCCTCCCCGGAAGGAGGAGACGATGCGATCCCGCCTCATCGTCGCAGCGCTCGCGCTCGCAACAGGCGCTGCCTTCCCCGGCGTGGCGCGCGCGCAGAGCTGCCCCGCCAACGTTCCTCATCTGACCGGTGAGTGGATGACGCTCCCGTACCAGATGCCCCTCAACCCGATCAACGCCACGCTCCTCCGCTCGGGGCAGGTGCTGATCGTCGCGGGCTCGGAGAACGACGCGAGGAACAACTCCGAAGGCTCGGAGAGCTACCGCTCCGCGGTGTGGGACCCCACCGGGACGACCCAGAGCAGCATCACGGTCCAGCAGCTCACCTACGACGTCTTCTGCAGTGGCACGGCGACCTTGCCCGATGGCCGAGCGCTGGTGGTGGGCGGGACCAACGATTACTCGTTCACCGGCGACAATCGAGCCTCGTTCTACGACCCGATCACCAATCAGTGGGTCCAGTCGCAGAGCATGGTCGAGGGAAGGTGGTACGCCACCGCCACGACGCTCTCCGATGGGCGGGTGATGGCCTTCTCCGGTCTCCGCAGCACGGGCGGCACTACCAACACGGTCGAGATCTTCGATCTCCAGAACGCCGGGCCTGGATGGCTCAATCCGGTCGCGGCGCCGTTCACTCCGCCGCTGTATCCGCGGATGACGCTCCTCCCGAACGGGAGGGTCTTCTACTCGGGGCAGGGCAGTGGCGGCACCAACCCGACAGCGTGGATCTTCGATCCGGTACCGAGGACCTGGACCGCCTCCACTCCCATCACCCGGAACCGCTCCTACGGGACCAGCGTCCTCTTGTCGCTCCTGCCTCCCGCGTACACACCGAAGGTGATGAATCTGGGAGGTGGTCCCAACCCTGCCACGAACACGACGGAGCTCATCGACCTCTCCGCCGCCTCTCCGGTGTGGACACCCGGACCCACCATGTCCACCGGGCGGATCCAGCTGGACGCGGTGCTCCTGCCGAATGGCAAGGTGCTCGCCTTCGGTGGGTCGGTGAACAACGAGGCACCGGACGGGCCGGGGAAGGCGGCGGACCTCTACGATCCGATCTCCAACACCTTCAGCTCAGCCGGCGTCGCATCGTACTCGCGGCTGTACCACTCGGCGGCGGGGCTCCTGCCCGACGGGCGCGTGTACAGCATCGGCAGCAATCCGGCCAACCGGGGCACCTACCTGGCCGCCATCGAGATCTACACCCCGGCCTACCTGTTCGATTCGAGCGACCGGCTGATCACCACCGGACGGCCAAACATCACCGGAATCAGTGCAGGAAGGGTCGGGTACGGCGCCCCATTCTCGGTCACGTACACCGCCAGCTCGCCCATCAGCTCCGCGGTGCTGGTCCGCCCCGGCTCGGTGACCCATGCCTTCGACATGGAGCAACGGCTGATCGGGCTCTGTGGTCCGTCGCCTCAGCCGCCCTGCAGCGGTTCCGGGACGCTCAACCTCACCTCGCCACCGAGCGGAGGGGTGGCCCCTCCGGGCTACTACATGCTGTTCCTTCTCGACAGCGCCGGCGTCCCCTCCAAGGCGCAGTGGATCCAGCTCTCGCCGTACGCCAGCTCTGCGCCGCTCGGTACCATCGCTATGCCCGCCAGCGACCTGACCATCCCCGCGGGCAGCTCCGTCTCGTTCGGCACGACGACCGCGGCCGCGAAGTACTCCTGGGTCTTCCCCGGCGGCACGCCGGCCACCTCCACGGCGCAGAACCCTGGCGCCGTCACCTTCAGCAGCCCCGGGCTGTACACCACCTCGCTGACGGTGATCGACGCGAGCGGGAACTCGGATCCCAGCCCGCCGACGCGGATCGTCACCGTGACGCCCGCGACGCCGGACTTCCACATCTCGGTCAGCCCCTCGGGCACGTTGGTCAACCCGGGTCAGTCGACGACCTTCACGGTCACGGTCACTCCGGTCTCCGGGTTCACCGGCGCGGTGAGCCTGGCCGTGGGCAGCGAGGCCGCGTTCCCGAGCGGCGTGACCAGCGGAGGATTCAGCCCCTCCACCATCAGCGGCTCAGGCACGTCCACCCTGACGATGAACACCACGACCTCTGCCGTGCCCTATGCGCTGTCCCTCACCGTCACCGGCACGAGCGGAACACTGAACCACACGGCCTCGACGACCCTGATGGTCACCCTCGCGCCCCCGACGAGCCTGAGCGCGACGCCGGGTAGCGGGCAGGTGTCGCTCTCGTGGGCGGCGCCGGTCGGGGCGTCCGGCTACCAGGTGAAGCGCTCGACCGTGAACGGCGGTCCGTACGCAACGGTGGGATGCTCCGCGGGCACGAGCTTCGTCGACACCGGCCTCACCAACGGCACGACCTATTACTACGTGGTCGCCGCGACCTACACCGGGGGGCCCGTCGCGGGCGGTGCGAGCGCCAACTCGAGCCAGGCCATGGCAACGCCGCAAGCAGGCACGCCACAGCCACCCACCGGTCTCACCGCGACGCCGGGCAACACCCAGGTGTCGCTGAGCTGGACCGCCTCATCCGGAGCGACGAGCTACAACGTCAAGCGCGCCACAGTGTCCGGTGGGCCGTACACCACGGTCGGCAACACCGGCGCGACGAGCTTCACCAACACCGGGCTCACCAACGGCACCACCTACTTCTACGTGGTCACCGCGCTGAACGCGTCGGGGGAGAGCGGGAACTCCACGCAGGTGAGCGCCACGCCGCAAGCGCCCGTGCCGCAGCCGCCCACCGGTCTCACCGCGACGCCGGGCAACGCCCAGGTGTCGCTGAGCTGGACCGCCTCGTCCGGAGCGACGAGCTACAACGTGAAGCGCGCGACCGTGTCCGGCGGTCCGTACACCACGATCAACAGCCCCGGCACGACGAGCTACACGGACACCGGGCTCACCAACGGCACCACGTACTTCTACGTGGTCACCGCGGTGAACGCCTCGGGCGAGAGCGGGAACTCGTCGCAGGCGAGCGCCACGCCTCAGGGCGTCGCTCCGGCTGCGCCCACCGGCCTCACCGCGACGCCGGGCAACGCCCAGGTGTCGCTGAGCTGGACCGCCTCGTCCGGAGCGACGAGCTACAACGTGAAGCGCTCCACCGTGTCCGGCGGGTCGTACGCCACGGTCGGCACGACGGGCGGGACGAGCTTCACCAATACCGGTCTCACCAACGGCACGACCTACTACTACGTGGTCACCGCGGTGAACGCGTCCGGGGAGAGCGGGAACTCCTTCGAGGCGAGCGCCACGCCTCAGGCCGTCGTACCGGCCCCGCCCACCGGCGTGACCGCAAACCAGAACAAGCCCGGACGGCTCAGCGTGCGCTGGACACAGTCCGTCACGCCGGGAGTCACGCAGAACGGGATCTACCGCCGGACGAGCTCCGGCACGTACCCCCCAACCCCCACGGCCACCATCCCGGCGAACACCCAGTATCAGGACAATGGTCTGACCAGGGGCACCCAGTACTGCTACGTCGTCACCGCCATCAGCGGCGCAGGGTCGAGCGCACAGTCGAACGAGTCCTGCTCCAGTCCGAAGTAGAAGCCTCGCAACGAAGGTGTCAGGCGGCGCCGGCACCGGGCATCTCGCCGAGGGGCCGGAGCAGCACCTCGCGCGGCTTGGCTCCGTCGGCCGGGCCCACTACCCCGTCGCGCTCCATGCGCTCGATCATCCGCGCCGCGCGGTTGTAGCCGATGCGCATCTTCCGCTGGAGCATGGAGATGCTGACCTGGCGCATCTCGCTCACCACCGCCAGCGCCTGGTCGTAGAGCTCGTCGCTCAGCTCGTCCTCCGCCCCCGGGTCGCCCAGATCTTCCTCCCGCGGCCGGAGGATGCTCTCGTCGTAGACCGGCTTGCCCTGCGCCTTGAGGTGGTCCACGGCGCGCTTGATCTCCTGCTCGCTGACGAACGCCCCGTGCACCCGCACCATGTTGGCGCTGGTCGGCGGCATCAGCAGCATGTCCCCCATGCCGAGGAGTGACTCGG
Organism: Myxococcaceae bacterium; assembly: GCA_035646995.1. Classification (GTDB taxonomy): domain Bacteria; phylum Myxococcota; class Myxococcia; order Myxococcales; family Myxococcaceae; genus RPRB01. Next base: position 1,136 of record DASROG010000278.1, on the reverse strand, counting down.
CGCCCACCGTCCCGAGGATGGTCATCGAGTCCGGCTTGCTCCGGAGCATGAAGCTGATGCGGGTGGGGAAGTTGGCCTTGATGACCCCGGTCACCACGTCCGTGGACGGCCGCTGCGTCGCGACCAGGAGGTGGATGCCGGCCGCGCGCGCCATCTGCGCCAGCCGGGCGATGTAGGTCTCCACCTCGCGGCTCGCCACCATCATGAGATCTGCCAGCTCGTCGATGATCACCACCAGGTAGGGAAGCTTCTTCAGCTCCTTCGGCTTCTCCTCCGCCGGAGGCTCGGAGGCGGACTTCTCCCCCTCGGTCGTGCGTGCCGCAGCACCGACCTCTCCCTCCAGGCTTGCCCGCGGATCCTCGGCGGCAGCATGCGGCGAGGGCACGCCGAGCGCCTCCTCCTTCGCTCGGGCCAGCGCCTCGTCCTCCGACTCGCCCTCGCCCACGTCCACCACCAGCAGCGAGGCCGGCTTCTTGGGCTTCGGAGTCTCGCGCTTCTTCTCCAGCAGGACGCGGGCGTCGCCCTTGGCACTCTCCACCAGCTTGTTGTAGCCGGCGATGTTCCGCACCCCGACCTCGGAGAGGAGCTGGTAGCGCCGCTCCATCTCCTCCACCGCCCAGCGCAGCGCCAGCGCTGCCTTCTTCGGGTCGGTGACGACGGGCAGCAACAGATGCGGGATTCCCTCGTAGACGCTCAGCTCGAGCATCTTCGGGTCCACCATGATGAAGCGGACCTCCTCCGGCGTGGCCTTGAGGAGGATGCTCATCACCATCGAGTTCACCGCCACCGACTTGCCGGACCCGGTGGTGCCCGCGGCGAGCACGTGCGGCGCCTTGGCCAGGTCGAGGACGTAGGGCATGCCCTCGATGTCCTTGCCCAGGGCCATGGTGAGCTTGCTGCTCGACCTCTGGAAGACGTCCTGCTCGACGATCTCCTTGAGGTACACCGTCTCGCGGTCGCGGTTGGGGACCTCAATGCCCACCACGCCCTTGCCCGGGATGGGGGCCACGATGCGCACCCGCATCGCCTCCATGGCCATGGCCAGGTCGTCGGCGAGCGCGGCGATCTTCGAGACCTTGATCCCCGGCCCGGGCAGGAACTCGTACATGGTGACCACCGGACCGGGGCGGATCTCC
>DASROG010000277.1:0-12442 GCA_035646995.1 Myxococcaceae bacterium | reverse complement strand
CGACGTTTCCGGCGGCGATCGCTCCCACCAGCGGGCCGATGGTGACCAAGATGGGGTAGTTCCAGGGAGAGAGAACCAGCACCTGGCCCCTGGGCTCCCAGCGGATCTCGCTCGCGGTGTCAGCGAGGAGCAGCGGCGCCTCGACAGGCTCGGGCCGCATCCACTCCGCGAGGTGAGCGATCGCGTAGTTGAGCTCGTCGAGCGAGGGGTGGATGTCGATGACCTCCGACTCCTCGGGAGCTCGTCCGAGTTCCCGCCGGATACCCTCGGCCAGGGCGGCCCGATGCTTCTCTAGGGAGGCCTTGAAGCGCTGAAGTTTCTTCCGGCGTTCGGAGGCAGTGGAGCGCGACACGGGCCAGCGCGAGGCGGCCTGCAAGTCGAACAGCCGGCGGATCTCCGCAACGGGGTCCTGCGCCGAACCAATGTCGATGGCCTGTCTCATGACTGCACTCGCTCCTGAGCTCCGTGGACGATGCGACTGACCGCGACCGGGGGAGGAACCGCCCAGACTGATCTGGAGCCGGCTCCGGAGTCCCGGGATGGCCCATGCTGCCCCGCGCTCGGCTCCCTCATAACCCCTCTCGCGCGACCGCGGCTGCCTCGGCAGGTCGAGCTGCAACCTCTCGGCTTTCTCGCCGGATCCACCCCGGCGAACGGTCCGTCCGGGACAATCGAGCGTGGCTCGAACAAGTGACCCTCGGTCACTCCAGGCCGGCCCAAGATAAGTGACCATGGGTCACGCTTGTCAATCACGGGCTGCCGTCCCCCTCGAAATCGTCCGTGAGTTCAGTGACTTGTCACACTCTTGAGCAGGTGCCGGATCATCGAAGGTGTCCATCGAAGGTGTCTGGCACCTTCGATAGGCCGAGGCACCCGGGGGATGAAACTGACGACGGGTTCCGGCGGGCGACCGCTCAGCGGCGGCTGGGCCGCTCGAACGGATTCTCGAGGAGGATCGTCTCTCCGCGATCGGCACCCACCGAGATGCACACGACGGGCACCCCGGCGAACTCCTCCACCCGGCGCACGTAGGCACGGGCAGCCACGGGGAGCTGCTCGAAGCTCCGCACGCCCGCGAGGCGCTCCTCCCACCCGGAGAGCGTCTCGTAGACCGGCGAGACCTGTGCGAGGTCGTCCACATCCGAGGGGAAGTCCGCGGTGTGCGCGCCGGCGAGCGAGTACGAGGTGCAGAGCTTCAGCTCAGGCAACCCCGAGAGCACGTCCAGCTTGGTCAGCGCGAGCCCCGACAGCCCGTTCACCCGAGCGGCGTACCGGAGCGACACCCCGTCGAGCCACCCGCAGCGGCGCGGGCGGCCGGTCACGGAACCGAACTCGTTCCCCACCTTCCGCAGCCGCTCGCCGATCTCGTCCTTCAGCTCGGTCGGGAACGGTCCGCCGCCGACCCGGGTCGTGTAGGCCTTGCTGATCCCCACCACCCGGTCGAGCTCCGTCGGCCCCAGCCCCGAACCGACGGCCGCGTTCCCGGCGACACAGTTGCTGCTGGTCACGAACGGGTACGTACCGTGGTCGATGTCGAGCAGCGTTCCCTGCGCGCCCTCGAAAAGGATGCGCGCCCCGGCCCGCGCCTCCCCGTGGAGATAGAGCGACGCATCGCGCACGTGGGGACGGAGGCGGACTCCGAATGCCGCATACTCTCGCGCGATCGCCGCAGGCTCGAGCGGCGGGAGCTCGGTCCCGGCACGCCCGGCGAGCAGCTTCAGCTCGTCCATCGCCGCGGTGAGGCGCTCCTCCACCTTGCGCGTGAGCCGGCCGGAGTCGAGCAGATCCCGCACCCGGATGCCCCGGCGCGCCACCTTGTCCTCGTAGGCCGGGCCGATTCCGCGGCCGGTGGTGCCGATGGGCGAGGCGCCGCGCGCCTTCTCCCGGAGCACGTCGAGGTGCTTGTGCCAGGGGAAGATGACGTGCGCCGACTCGGAAACGATGAGCTGGGCCTCGGAGCGGATCACCCCTCGCGCCCGGAGGGCGTCGATCTCGGCGACCAGCACCGAGGGGTCCAGGACCACGCCGTTCCCGATCACGCACGTCTTCCCGGCGTGGAGGATGCCGCTGGGGATGAGGGTGAGGATGGTCTTCTCGCCCCCGACCACCAGCGTGTGCCCGGCATTGTTCCCACCTTGGAAACGAACGACCACCTGGGCGTGCTGGGTGAGCAGGTCGACGACCTTGCCCTTTCCCTCGTCGCCCCACTGGGCACCCACCACCACGACGTTCGGCATGGCCGCCTCCGGCCTATAGCCCGCGGTCCAACGGGTGACAACGACGGACGAAGCCACAGCCAAGCGCCTCACATCCGCGGCGGTCGAGGCGCTCGGCCAGGGTCGTCCTGGCCGCGAGCGCCGCATGGAGCCGCGCTTCGAGATCGACCGGCGTCACGGACGCCTCGGAGGCCCAGCGGAGCCGTTCCTCGTCGGCGTCCACCGCGAAGAGCGCGGCTCGCACCTGACGGCCGTCACTGGCCCGCGCCCGCAGCGCCTCGAGCAGCACCGTCACGCTCGCCGGTGACTCGGCCTGACCACCGGGCACGAGGGAAACCACCGCCTCGCCGGGCGGACCCGTCAGGGTCAGGTCGAACCGACCGCGCACCGTCGCCGTCCCCAGCTGCACCTCGAACGGCACGGCACTGGCCCAGGAGAACTCGGCGGTGAACCCGCGAAGCGCTCGCGCGAGCCGTCGCAGCGGACGCGTCAGCTGCAGCGCCTCGGCCTCGGCGAGCGTCAGGCCTACCCTTCCAGCGAAAGCACCGAGGGCCTGGTCCGGAACTCCCTCACGCCACGCATCGACCGGCAGCGCAGCCAGAAGCTGCCGGAGCACCTCGAGCCGACCATCCCGGTGCCGAGGCGAGGGCGGTGCGGACGCCGCGCCGAGGCCCGGTTCACGATGCCCCTCGAGGAACCGGAGCTGGAAGCGCCGGTGACATCCCTCGAGCGCGCCGAGCGCCTCGAACGGCACCGACGCGGGCGCGAGGACTGCCACCGGTTCAAGCCGGCGCAGGCCCTGCCGGACCTGCTCGGGGTCCACCGCGGTGGGCACCGCCGGAGCAGGCGCCGGAAGCGGCGGGCAGGCCGCGTCGTCGAGACGCAACACGCGCGAGCGAACCTCCGGCATGTCGAGCACCGGGTCGATCCAGCTGGCCCAGCTGCGCTGGCCGCCACGCCCCTGGATGCCGGAGAGCAGGAGCCGGTCCCTGGCCCGGGTCAACGCCACATAGAGCACCCGTCGACTCTCGGCGAGCTCCCGGCTGACGAGGACCTCCGCCAGCGCGACCGAGCGGGGAGTGGGGTGAGGCTCGCTGCTCCATGGCACGCCGGGGCGGAAGGCGAGACCTTTGCGCGGGTCCACCAGCAGCCGGCCCGTGGACGGTGGGCGGCTGGCCCCGAGGTCGGCGATGCAGACCACCGGCCATTCGAGCCCCTTCGCCGCGTGCACCGTGAGCAGCTGGACCGCGGGGCCAGCCCGGGCGTCCTCCACCTCCTCGAGATCGATGCGCGCGTCTCGCTCGGCGAGCTCGACCAGGCGCCTGGCGAAGGCTGCCGGGTCCGGACGGCCGCGCGCGTCCCAGCGGGCCGCGAGTTCGCGGACGACCTCCAGGTTTCCGAGCAGCTCCTCTCCGTGCGGCGATGCCGCGAGCACCGCGCGCGTGCCGAGCGCCGCCCAGGCCTCCTCCAGGACGTCTACCAGCGAGCGGCGGTCCAGCTCGGCCCGGAGACGCCGGGCCAGGGAGACGAACCGGGCCCAGCGCTCCGCCTCGCCAGGCAGCGCCTCGGGTGGCAGGGCACCGGCGAGCACGCGCGCATCGAGCCGACCACGGGCCAGCGCCAGCCGGACCAGCGTCGCGTCGGACAGCCCCACCGCCGGGCCCCGCAGGCAGGCGGCCAGGTGCAGCGGGTTGCGCGGATCGGTCAGAAAGCCGAGCAGCGCGGCGACGTCCCGCACCTCGGGGGAGCCGAAGATGCCGCGCCCGCGCAGGACCCGATGGGGAACGAGATGACGGGCGAGCGCGTCGGTGTAGCAGGTCACCTCCACGAAGGAGCGGAGGAGAATCGCGACGTCCCCTCCGCGCACCGGGCGGGAGCCGGCACCTTCCGGAACACGCACCTCCGAGTCGGGCGCGAGGAGGAGCGCCAGCCGCCGGGCGAGCAGGTCCGCCTCCGCCCGCCGCCGCTGGTCGGCCCGGTCCTCCTCGGCCACCGCCACCAGCCGCTCCACGCACCCGCGCGGGCCGTGCTGCGGGCGGGACGGCTGGAGATCGTCCTCGCCGGGGCGGAAGGGAACGTCCCACGGTGCGATGGGGGTCTGCCCGAGAATCTGCCCGAGAATCCCGTTCAGCGCGCTCACCAGCTCCGGCTGCGCGCGCCGGCTCACGCGGAGGAACCGGCGCTCACCGCCTCCGGATTCCACTGCGCGGGCCAGCTCCTCGAAGACCTCCACGTCGGCGCCACGGAAGTCGTAGATCGACTGCTTGCGATCCCCGACGGCGCAGAGGACCCCGGGCTCGAGCGGAAGCCCTCCCGGTCCCTCCGCGCCGAGGGGCCGCGGCGCTCCCTCCCGGGCCTCGGCGAGCAGGAAGGTGAGCTCGAGCTGCAGCACGTTGGTGTCCTGGAACTCGTCGAGAAGAAGCGCGCCGATGCGGGACTGCTCGCGGGCCCGGACGCCGATGTCGGTCGCGAGCAGGTCTCGGGCGCGGATGAGCAGCTCGGCGAAATCCAGGGCGCCCGCCTCGTCGAACGCGGCCCTCTGGCGGCGAGCGAGCTCGACGAGCAGGCCCCGCCAGGTCTCCTCGTGCGCGCCCGCGAGCATCAGCGCGGCCGCGCCGAGGGGCGAATCGCCTCCGGTGAGCGCGTCACGGGCCGCCCGGACCGCCGCTCCGAGGCCATTCTTCCCACCCCGGACCGGGAGCGCATCGCGGAGGTCCGCGACACGAGCTGCTCGCTCGAGCGCCGTCGCCGGTCCCCAGCCCACGAGCAGATCGGCCAGGGCCGCGAGTACCGGCGCGCAGTCGGCGGCCTCGGCGCGAGCACGTCCCAGCGCGTCGTCGATCGCCGCCCGGGCACGCGCGCTGCTCCCGGCGAAGGCCTGCACGACGTCCTCGGCACCGGTGACGACCAGCCGGTCAGGGGAGTGGCCGTGGTCCCGAACGCGTCGAGCCTGGTCCACCAGCAGCTCCACGAGGCCGCTCCGGCGGAGCCCGCGGAGGTCCAGCTCACCGCACAGCGCTTCCACCGCAGGGTCGGCTGCCTCCAGCCGCTCGAGCACCAGCCGCTCGGCGAGCTCCTCGAGGAGGTCCAGCGATTCCTCCTCGTCGAGGAGCACGAAGTCGGGAGGCGTGCCGGAGCCGGGCGGCGCGCGCCGGAGCAGACCGGCGCAGAACCCGTGGAAGGTGGCGATGGTCGCGCCCGAGAGCTGGCCCTGCACCCGCCTCCACTCGGAAGGCGGAGGGACCGGTCGGCCCGCGGAAGCGAAGGCCGCGCTCAGCTCGGGCTCGGAAGCATCCCCGGCGGCCAGGGACGCCACCCGGGCGGCGAGCCGTCCCCGCATCTCGGCCGCCGCCTTCTCGGTGAAGGTGAGCAGGCAGAGCCGGGATGGAGGGAGCGGCTCGTCCTGGTCCGCGCCGCCGAGGAGCCGGAGGCACTCGGTGATGAGGCCGTGCGTCTTGCCCGTGCCGGCACCGGCGAAGACGCAGGCGTTGGGCCGGGGAGCGCTCATCCCTCGCCTGCCTGCGGCGCACGGCGCTCGGAGATCCGGCAGACCGAGCCGAGCGGGCAGAAGCCGCACTCGCGGGGCCGCACGGGGAAGAGGCCCTCACGCGGCTCGGCGAGCAGCGCGTGGATGGCGGTCGCGAGGTTCGGCGCGGTGGTGGAGGCCCGGGTCTCGGCGTCGGTTGCGAGGAAGGTCTCGAGGGGGCCGGTGCGGTCCGGGTCGAGGGGGAGAAATTCCAGCGTCCGGAGCGAGAGCCATCCGGCCTGGAACGGTGGCCGCTCTCCCCGGGCCCGGAGCGCGAGAAGGTACAGGGGAAGCTGGAAGTCGGTGACCAGCACCTCGGCGCGGGCGCGCTCCCTGCGCTTGCTGCTCTTGTAGTCGAGGACCCCCGTGCCGCCCTCGCCGCGGTCGATGCGGTCCAGCGTGCCGCGGAAGTAGACCGGGCGCTCTCCGGGGAGGGCCGCAGGGAGCTCGAGGTCCGGACCGAACCGCGCCTCGGCGGCGGCAGGGCGCAGACCCGGGAACGGGTAGAGCTTTCCCGAGCGGAGGAGGCGCTGCAGGGTGGTCCGCGCCCGCGCCTGCGCCAGCGCCCACAGCCGTGGATGTCCGGTGGGGGAGCACCGCGCGTGCTCGCGGGCAGCGATCTCGACTGCCAGTGGGACCAGGTCGTCGGGGAGGGTGGCCGGATCGGCGCCGGTGAGTCCGAGGGCGATGAGGCGCTTCACCAGCTGCTCCAGCGCCTCGTGGAGGAACTGTCCGCGACCGCGAGCATCGAGCTCCTCGGTTCCGTCCTCGGGTGGCTCCAGCCCGAGCACCTTGCGGGACAGTCCCTGGAACGGGCAGTTGGCGAGCGCGGTGAGGCTGGTCGACGACAGCGGCCCCTCCGGTGAGCCCCCGAGCCTTCCGCTGGCCGCGGACACCAGCTCCTCCGCGGGACCCAGGCGGCCGCTGTACGGGCCGGGCGGACGAAGACCGGCGCCGGTCTGGAGGCGCTCGGCCTCGATGCCGGCCAGCGTGCGCGCGTCCTCGAACCACGCCGTTCCGACGAGGTGCTCGAGGGCCGCGGCGGCGACCGGGTCAGGAGCATCGCTGCGGAGGTCGGGCGCCACCGAGCCCTCGAGGGCGAGGCGCACCCGCGCCCAGCCGGGACCGGGGGAGTCTGCGAGCGGGGGGATCGGCTGGGAGGAGAGGTCCCGCTCCTGGGTCCCGGTGACCGCGAGCAATCGCTGCACGACGTCCGCGGCGGCACCACCCGCGCTGCGGCGGCGGGAGACGGCGACCCGGCCCGCGGAGGCGAGCGCGCGAGCGAGGCGCCAGCGGTCGACCGCCTCGGCCAGCGGAGACCGAGCCTCCCCGCTTCCCACCAGCGCGGGCACGGCCGCCCGCCCCAGCACGCCATGAATCGCCTGGCGCTCCTCGTCCCCCAAGAGCGAGGCCGCTGCCCGGCGGGGAAAGCTCGCCGCGTCGATCCCCGCCACCGCGAGAAAGTCGAGCGGCCGGCCGTCCAGCGACTCGAGCGGAAGGACGTCGACACCCCCGAGGCCGCCCGGAGCCAGCTCGACCGGGAGCGTGGCCGCGGCGTCGGCGAGCCAGCGGGCGAAGGCGGCGCGGTCCATCTCGGGGCCGGGGCTCCGCGACGCCTTCCAGCCGGCGCGAACATCCCGGACGAAGGCTCGCCAGACCTCGACCGCCGCGGCCTCGCGTGCGCTGGCCTGGCGGGCACGGGGATCGATCTCCAGCTCCTCCGCCTCGAGCGCGCTCCAGAACCCGGCGGCGTCGAGCCCGGCGCGCCACGCCTCCAGCAGATCGGCGAGCCGTCCCCGCGGCGGAATGCGCGCGGCCAGGTCGAGCAGGCCGGTGGCGGCCCCGAGCAGCCGCTCCGCCGCGTCACCATCGCGAGCGTCACCGGCCTCGCGGCTGCGGGCGGCGAAGGACTTGAGCCTGACCTGGTACGCGCTGCTCCTTCCCTCGGCGCCCAGTGCGGCGTCGCGCACCCCGGCACGGCGCAACAGGGGAAGCGGATCGAGCCGCCCGTCGACGCGCAGCCTGGGCAGGAGCCGCTGTCTCAGGAGCCAGGCCACGTCCTCGGCGGGAGCGCGGCGCGCCGCGAGCCCTGACCAGAGGAGCCCCACCCGGCCGGCTGCCGTGGTCCCGAGGGGAACGGGCACGCGACGGCGGACCCGGACCCCGGCATCCTCGAGCGCTCGCTCCAGCTCTGCGGCCTGCTGGCGACCCAGCACCGCGAAGGCGCAGCGGTCGAGCGACGCTCCGGCGTCGAGCGCCCCCCTCAGCGCGTTCACCAGCGCCGCCGCCTCTCGACGCGGGCCGGGGGCAACGACGGCCTCGAGCGCCTCGCTGGGAAGGCTGCCGGGCGCGGCTACGGCGAGCCGGCGCACAGGCTCAGAGAGAGGCCCCTCGGCGACTTCCGGAAGGAGTTCGACGCCTGGCAGATCCGGTCCGGCCTCGAAGGCCTGGAGGACCGGTTCCAGCGCGGCGTCGGTCAGGGCATCCCCGGTGAGCGGGACGCGGAGCGCCAGCGCGCGCCCGGAGGTCGACGCGGCACGGGCCAGCGCGGCGAGGAACCCAACCACGCTCGGCGGAAGCGGAGGAGCCACGGTCAGCTCGACCCGGCGGAGCGCGAGGTGGGCGGGCCACCCGTGGGTGAGCACGGCGCTCGCGGCGACCCAGCGCGACGCCGCCAGCTCCACACCGGCCCGGCCCATGACCGTCGTGGCGGCGGCGAGCAGCCGAGCGAGATGGGAGAGCCGGCCGCCGGCGGTGCCAAGTCGCGCTGCGGCCTCCTCCAGGGTGGGCGCGGAGACGCTGCCGTGAGCGAGCTCCTCCAGGGCCGCCTCCAGAGCCTTCAGGAAGGTCGGGCTCCGAGCCTGGGTGCCGAAGGGTCCAGGACCCACCGCCTCCACCGCGGCGGCGAGCAGCCCGTGGAGGGCCGGGCCGCTGCAGGTCCGGAGCCCCGAGGGCGGAACGACCGCGTCGCGCAGCCGCTCGAGGGTCCAGCCATCTTGGTCTCCCAGGCGCTCCATGGTGGACCGGCCACGCTACGCCCGGGCGATGACACGGTCCGGACCTCAAAATGCCTGCCCCACGGTCGAGCGAGAGCGCGCTACGGGGTGCGCCAAGGGGTACGCCGAGAGCCCCTGAATCCAGTACTGCTGGACGCCCAGCGGCCGCCGTGAAGGTGCCAGACACCTTCGATCTCCCCTTCGATCTCCTGCACCTTCATCCGATCGCCTGCACCTTCGGCGGTCGATGAGGGGGCGATTCGAAGGATCCGAAGGCGATCCGAAGGTGCCCGATCCCGATCCGAAGGTGCCAGACACCTTCGATCCCTTCTTCCGTCCCTCGCCGGCTCCAAGCAACCGAAAACAGGAAGGAAACGAGCCACCGCCGCTTGGGTCCCGTCCCCTCCCCTGGCTCCGACGCTACCGGGTGCGCGGATGACCGCCTCGGAGCTGCGCTTCGCAGCGAGCCGCGGCCCTCGAGACCGGGTCCGAGGCCGACCGGGTCCTCGCTTCGGCGAGCACCGCCCTGCAACCAGCCCCGGTCGCCGCGAGCGCCTGGGCCGAGTGCTGGCGAACCAGTGGCTCACGATCGCGCAAGAGCGGAATGAGGAGGTCCGCGGCCTCGTCCCCGAGAACGCCTGGGGCAGCGTCGATCGCCGAGGAGCGGAGCACCGCCGCCGCCGTTGGATCCGGGGCCAGTTCCCGGATCACCGGAGCGGCCGCCTCCGGCCGCACCACCCCCAGCGCGGCCAGCGCGCGTGCTCGCCGCGTCGGCAAGGCCCGGGGATCTCGCGCCACGGCTTGGAGCACGGGGGCGGCGTCAGATCCCACGGCACGCCACTCGGCGACGGTCACCGTGCGGTACGCGCCCAGGAGCCCCTCGATGCGCGATCGCAGCTCGGTGCCGACCGGTGCTGACCAGGCGCCCGCACCGAGCACGAGCGTCGCCAGGAGACCCGCGCGAGCGAGATGCGTTCTCATAGCGGCCGCACCAGCGGGTTCATCCGCATCACCTGCCCCTCCTGCGGCGAGAGATTGCCCCGTGAGAGATCGGTGAGCTGCCAGAACATGAGGTAGTCCCCGCCGCCGCAGATCTGCGTGCCCTGGGCGCAGTCGGTGCCGTCGACCTGGGTCGGCTGCGCCGGAGCGCCCTGCTGGTCGGCACAGCTCCCCCGTACGCTCGCGCCCACGCACAACGAGCACAGACACTGCGGGGTGTCGATCAGCGGGTCGAAGTCCTCGCCGGAGGCTCCCAGGCTCTCGGTGCTGTGGAACAGCCCCAGCGCGTGGCCGACCTCGTGCGCCGCCGTCTCGCCCACCACATCGGGGCCGCAGCTCACGCTGAACGTGTTGCCGCACCCGGAGGTGCTGGTGATGTCGGCCGAGGAGACGACGGCCCCGCCCGCGGTGGTGCCGTTGAAGGTCGACACCCCGGGGATCGCTCCATCGTAGCCCACCAGCCGCGTGCCCGGTGGGGCGTTGGGCTCGGTGATCTCGTCGACGAGGAACAGGCTGACCACGTTCCCCGGACGGGCGAGGGTCAGCAGCTGCCGGTACTCGCTACAGGGTTGGGCGGCAAGGGACTCGCTGACCGCCAGCGACGACCACCGGGTCCGCGCCCACGCCGGCACGTCGTAGTAGGTGACGCTCTGCAGACAGATCCCTGCGCGGGCGAAGTCTTCCGCCATCCGGCGAAGCAGGCGGCGGAAGCCCTCGGCGCTGGTCGCCGTCGCGGCCGTGATGCTCTCGCTGACCAGGTAGATCGCCAGTTCCAGCGCACCCCGCTCGGGAATTCCACCCGACCTGGTGAGGACCGTGACGTCGTACCGGTTCGCGGTCGAGCCGGACGCCGGGTCGCCGCAGGCCAGCGCTCCGCACTCGTGAAGAAGGTCGCTCACCGTCAGGCTCCAGGTGCCCGGGGGCAATCCCTCGGCCGCCCTTCGAAGCCCTGCGGTGCCGTTGGGAAAGGTGACCGCCGCGGTCACCGGGGAGATCGGGGACCAGGTGAACATCCGGTCGGAGGGCGCCTGGTCGAACGAGGCCGGGTACTCGAAGAACGGGCTGCCCGGCGACGTGATGGGCGTAGGCAAGGGCGAGTTCGGGAGCACTCCGCCGAAGACGCTCACCCGATCCACGTTGCTCGCTTCCCCCTGCGAGACGATGGTGAAGCCGCTGGTGCCGGGCGGGACCTGGAACTGGATCGTCTCGCCCACCTGGTGGGCGCCGAGCGACAGGGTCGACCCTACCGCCGGCGGAGCGGGGGCGTACGTGCTCTGCACGATGGGCTGAACGCACCCGGTGAACTGGGGGACGTCGATCGTCCCGCCGTTGTTCGCCACTGGCAGGCTCGGACAGCTGACGGCCGTGGCGGGTGCCGCAGCCGGCGCGAGGCAGACCTTCCCCGCGTTGCCCGCACTCCCGCAGATCAGACCCGTTGGGCATCCGTCGCCCGAAACGCAGGTGGGCAAGCAGAACTCACCGGTGGACAGCTGGACGCACGCGTTGCCCGCGGCACAACCGTCCGCGTTGGAGCAGAACGCGGTGCACACCCCTCCGGGGAAATCGGCGTTGTCGACGCAGGTCAGGCCGCTGGCACAGCTCGGCGTGCAGACGGCCGATCCGAGGTTCGGGACGGTCCCGGTGCACGCAGGACCGAGCGCGGCGAGCGCCACGAGGAGACACGACGGGGGGATCCGCACGCGTGAAGCGCAGCGTAGCAGGTCGATCCCGTGCGAGGCGCTCAGGGCACGCGGCGCACGGAGGCTCCTCGTGGAGCACCCCACGACTGGGCGGGCGTCCAGGACACATGTCCGTCGATTCCCCACCCGACCCGGATGGCCTGGCCGCGGCTCCACTCCATCCAGAGCATCGACCCGTCTGGCTCGGCCGCCTCGTCGAGGCAGGCGACCCGGGTCTGCACTCCGTCGCCGTGGTGCAGCGTTGCCGCGAATCGTTCGTGCGAGTGACCGCAGAGCAGCCACGGCGGCTGGAGCTCGTCCACGAGCGCGCGGGTGAGTGGGTTCCCCATCCACGGCCGTACCGGCTTTCCGGGGGTGCGGGCGAAGAGACCGCGCGGCCACTCGTGCGTGAGGAGCAGGTCGAGCTGGCGCTCGGTGCGGAGGCGATCGACCTCGTCGCGCCGGAAGTAGCCCGCCTGCTTTCTGGTTGCCGCGGTGGTGGGCGGCTGCAGTGGGGTGTCGAGCCACTTCGGCGCGTAGATGCCGGACAGCCATCCGACGCGAAGACCGGCGATGGTCGCGGTTCCCACCCGGCCGAGGTAGTGCACGCCGGACGCGACCTCCCCACCCTGCGGTAACCGGTGCAGGCTCTCGAAGTCCTCGTTGTTGCCACCGATGAAGTAGAAGGGCCGCGTCATCCGCACCTCGCCGCGCGCGAAGGCTGCGAACTCGGCAGGCATGGTCCGCTTGGCGGCCTTGCGGCGGTGGTCGTCGGCGGTGGCGAAGGCCTCCACGTCGCCCACTGCGAGGACCGCGTCCGCGGGGCGGTCCAGCGTGCGCTCGAGCGTGTCCAGCCAGGTCCGCACCCGGTGGAACCGCCCGTGGATGTCACCCACCCCCACGATGAGAGCGGTGTCGCTCATGGCCCGTGCCCTCGGCTCGGCCCCGGTGTTAACAAGGTTGGCTGCGCATGTCCGAGCCCGACGTCATCTCCATCCGGGGCGCCTCCGAGCACAACCTCAAGTC
>DASROG010000276.1:0-3726 GCA_035646995.1 Myxococcaceae bacterium | reverse complement strand
CGGTCGGCGTGGTCCGGTCCGAGCTCCGCGACCGCGCCCTCGGTGCCCTGCATCGGCGCGAGGTCCTGACCGCCGCGTCGTCCCTCGCGCCCGGCGACGAGCTCCTCGTGCTCACCTGGCTGCACCGGGCCGACCGGACGGTGCAGCCAGGTGAGCACGAGGAGCTCGTCGCCGGGCGCGAGGGACGACGCGGCGGTCAGGACCTCGGGCCGGAGCTCGATCCACGCATCGGGCGCGCCCTCGGTGCCCTGCATCGGCGCGAGGTCGCGGTCGCGGAGCTCGGACCGGACCACGCCGACCGGACGGAGGACGAGGTCGCGAGCGCTCACGGACGTTCGGCGAAGAGCGCGTTCATCTCGGCGTACGGGACGGCGCCGTCGAGGATCGCCTCGTAGGTGCCGGCGTCGAGGAACTGCCGGACCGCGCGCCGGGTGAGCCCGTGCACGGCGCTGGCGATTCCCGATCCGGCGCTGATCCGGCGCACGCCCAGCGCGGCGAGCTCGGAGATGCGGGGGAGACCGGCGCGGACGAGAACGTTCAGGGGGAGCTGCACCGCCGAGGCGACCTGGCGGATCTCCGCGGGCGCGACCACACCGGGGAGGAAGAATCCGTCGGCGCCGGCCTCGCGGTACCGGCGGGCCCGGGAGATCGACTCCTCGACGGAACGATCGGGGGTGGTGAGCCCCCTCAGAAAGACATCGCAGCGGGCGTTGACGAACAGGTCGACCCCGGCCCGCGCCGCGCCGCGCTTGGTCGCCCCGATGCGCTCGCACAGCACCTCGGGTGGGTTCGCTCCGTCCTCGAGATTGATCCCGACCGCGCCGGCGCTCGCGAGCGCCTGGGCGTTGTCGGCGATGGTTGCGAGGTCGTCGGCGTAGCCCGCCTCCATGTCGACGGTGAGCGGCAGCCGGATGACCCGGGCGATCTCCGAGACGGTGGTGAGCAGGAGCCCCGCGGGCAGCGCGCCTCCGTCGGCGTAGCCGCGCGCCCAGGCCAGGCCGGCGCTGCTGGTGGCGATGGCCTGTGCGCCCGAGGCCTCGATGAGGCGGGCGCTCCCTGCGTCCCAGGCGTTCGGAAGGAGGAGTGGCTGGGGCCCCTGGTGGAGGCTCCGGAATCGGGCGGCGGCGGTTCGAGTGTCCATGCGGTATAGACTGCTGCGGGCGAGCGGGCGCGCGATAGGCACAACTTGCGACCGTCCTCCTTGACACAGCTGGAACCGGGACCGTACAAGCGCCCCCGTCGTCGAGGAGCGGAACCGGGACCGGGCGGGTAGCTCAGCGGTAGAGCATCGCCCTTACAAGGCGAGGGTCACAGGTTCGATCCCTGTTCCGCCCATTCGAGGACGTCGTCGTGCTGGGGAGTTAGTTCAGCTGGTTAGAACGCCGGCCTGTCACGCCGGAGGTCACGGGTTCAAGTCCCGTACTCCTCGCTCCGTAGCAGCCCGGATGGACGGCAGAATTCGGAGCCGTCTCCGGGCTCTGTTCACCCTTCCTGGCGACGCCAGAAAGGGTCCCAGAAAACCGTTCGGGTATCCGCCGTGCGACTGGGGCGGACTGCTGAAGGTGAGGGAGGTGGCCGGAAGGCTGCACGTCCATCCCTCCACCGTCTACGGGCTTTGTGAGCGCGCCGAACTGCGGCACGTGCGCGTCAGCAATGCAGTCCGGGCTCGGAGACGCCGCGAAAATCGCCATCGAGGACGAGCTGGCGATGCTCAAGGCCGAGGTTGAGGTTCATGTCCTCGCCACCCGACCGCCATCGACCCTGGTTCGCCACCTCGATGCGTTCGAGCAGCTTCAGGCGCGCGCCAACGTGTACCGCGACATCCTCCAGGTCCACGTTCAGGATCTGGAGGCGACGCTCACCGAGCTCACCACGAGCGTCAAGACCGTGCTGAACCAGAAGGCGGCGGCATCGCTAGAAGATCCAGCATTCGAGCGCATGCTGCTCAACGTTCCCGTAGAGCATGCTCGCCGCAGTGCGGCGCGTGGGTGTAGTACACTGCTCGTCGAGGGTTCCTGTTCGCGGAGCGGAATGACGTTGCTCACACATGAATTCCTCACGCGAAAACGCGACCGCATCATGGCGGAGTGGGAGCGCGCGATCCGCGAGGAGCCGCGAGCCATCCTGCTGGAGGACTCGGCCCTCCGGGACGATCTTCCGGAGTTCCTCGATGCGCTGGCTGCGTGGATGAAGACGGAGGATACGCCTCTCGGCGGGATGCTCCAGGGCGTTCCCACGACGCACGCCAAGCAGCGCCTGAAGCATGCGTACCAGCTCGCGCAGCTCGTCTCGGAGTTCCGCGTTCTGCGAGCGACGATCCTGCGGCTCTTGCTCCACGCCGAGGTGGAGGAACATGCTGGCGTCGACACGCCAGCAGCAAACGGGCGGCGTGTCGACGAACTCGCGCGGCTGAACGCCGGCCTCGACCAGGCGATTAGCGACTCGGTCGAGTACTTCGTGAATGAACGTGAGCGCATCCGCGAGCGTTTCATCGGAGTGTTGAGTCACGATCTCCGGACACCGCTCAGCGGCATCTTGATGAGCGCCGATCACTTGCTCCGGTCGGGTCAGCTTCAGCCCGGCCACGACCGAGTACTGGGGCGGATCGCCCGTAACGCAGCTCGGATGAACAGAATGGTCCATGACCTGCTGGACCTTGCACGCGGGCGCCTTGGAGACGGCATTCCGATCACGAAGGCGTCCATGGACATGGGCGAGGTCTGCCGCACCGTCGTCGAGGACTTGGGCATCTCGAATCCGGGGAGACAGCTCACTGTCGATACTGGCGAGGCTCTGGGGGGCGAGTGGGATCACGACCGTGCGCTTCAGGCCGTCGGCAACTTGGTCGCGAATGCGCTGCAATACGGTCGAGATCCGGTGAGTGTCACCGCGACCAGCGTTGACAACAACGTCGTCGTGGCAGTGACGAACAAGGGCGATCCCATTCCGGACGCCAGCAGCCTGAAGCTCTTCGACCCCTTCCAGCGCGGTGAAGAAGCCTCTGGAAACAAGCAGGGCCTCGGGCTCGGACTCTACATCGTCAGCGAGATCATGCGGGCGCACGGTGGAACCGTGGCAGTGGTGTCGTCGAGGGAGCGCGGCACCACGTTCACGCTCACATGGCCTCGACCCGACTTCACGCCCGCCAGTTGAGCTCCGGCAGCCCCGACCGAGCTGAGCACCCCCTTCCCTGCAACTCCTGCCGTCGTCGTCTCCCCTTCGCGGGCCGACCACCCCCGGGCGCCGGCGCTGCGCGAACGGCTGAGCGCGCGCGGGCTCGGACCCTCTCCGCAGTCCGGCGCCACTGGGTACCGCCGCGCCTGCCCCGGTCCGGTGGGGAGAGCCTCCAGAGCGTCGTTGGCCTGAGGCAACGGGGCGCGCCGGGCCGCACGGGATGATGGACGCGACGGTGACGCCGACCGGAGGAGCCCACCCGCACCGGGGCCGTGCTCGGCACTCCCGGGTACCTGTCGCCCGAGCAGGTAGAGGCGAGCCACTCGACGCGAGGTCGGACCTGTTCAGTCGCGGCGCGGTGCTGCACGAGCTCCTCTCGGGCACCCGCGCCTTTCCGGCTGGTTCGTTCGTCGACAGCGCGTACGCCATCCTCCACAACGACCCGACGACTACCGCCCGAGCTCCCGGCGCAGGTGGCGCAGGTCGTCCTGCGATGCCTGGAGAAGGAGCCGGGCCGCCGGTTCCAGTCGGCGAGCGATCTCGCCTGCGCGC
>DASROG010000275.1:0-11337 GCA_035646995.1 Myxococcaceae bacterium | reverse complement strand
GTCCTCGGCTCCTTCGAGGGCAGGCCGCAGCCGGTGCCGCTCGCGCTGCTCGGGCGGCCGCGGGACCAGTCCGTGCCGGCGATGCTCCGCACCGAGGAGCGCGGCCTCGCCGCCTACCTCCTCCTGGACCTGGAGCCGGGCGTGGATCTGGCGGGGGTGGTCGAGCGCGGGGGGCAGGCGCTGCATCGGGCGAGCGCGGCGGGAGAGCTCCAGCTCGCCTCCGGCGAGCACCTGGACTGGATCGGCCAGTACCCCCTGCTCGTCGCCGGGGAGCGGCGACTGCTGTGGATCGTCCCCCTGGTCCTGCTCTCGATGATGGGGCTGCTCTACCTCCAGTTCCGGAACCTGACCGAGGTCTGCATCGTGCTCGCCTCGGTGCCGTTCGCCCTGGTGGGCAGCGTGTGGACGCTGCACTGGCTCGGCTATGCCCTCTCCGCGCCGGTCTGGGTGGGCCTGCTCTCGGTGACCGGGCTGGCGATGCAGACCGGGGTGGTGATGGTCCTCTACGTCGACGACGCCTTCCGCCGGCGCCTCGCCGAGGGTCGCCTCCGGACCCCGGAGGACGTGGTGGAGGCGCACGCCGAGGGCACCGTGCGTCGGCTGCGGCCGAAGATCATGACCATCGCCACCATGGGCGCGGGCCTCCTCCCGCTGCTCTGGGCGGAGGGAGCCGGGGCGGAGATCATCCGGCGCATCGCCGCTCCGATGCTGGGCGGATTGCTCACCAGCGCCTTCCTCACGCTTGAGGTGCTGCCGGTGCTCTACACGCTCTGGCGGGTGGGGCAGCTCCGCCGGGCGGAGCGGATGGGCCTCAGCCCGGAGGCGTTCTACAGCCGGACCGGCGCGGCGATGGAGGGAACCCCGTTGGTGTCCACCAGGAAGAGCATGTAGTTGCCCTTGGTGGCGATGTTGGCGTTTGCCGGGGCGGTGACGCCGAGCGAGCCCGAGCCCGCGGTGAAGCTGAGCGGCACGTAGCGCTGGGCCATGTTGATGGAGTGGGTCACGCTCCCGAAGCGGATGAGCGCCACGCTGGCGATGCGCGAGGCGTCCGGCGTCTGGACGGTGAAGGTCTGGCCGAAGCCGACGGTCGCCGGAGCCGAGGTGATGAGCGGCCGCGGGCCCTTGAACAGGTAGGGCGGGGAGAAGAACTCGGCGTTGTACTGATCGGTCGGGACGTTGTTGTCGTCGAAGCGGCCGCCGCTGTAGACCGCCACCCGTCCGTCGGGGAGCAGCATCGCGGCCGAGTGGTAGAGGCGCCCCACGTTGAGCGAGGCCAGGGTGGTCCAGGTCTCGCTCGTGGGATTCCACAGCTCGACGGGGAGGACCGCCTGGGACACCGCGGTCGGAGCGGTCGTCGGCCCGCCGCCGGTGGCGAGGACGGTCCCGTCGGGGAGCATGGTCAGCGTGTGGTACGTGCGCGCGAACTTCATCGACTGGACCGGGCGCCAGGTCGCCCCGGGCTGTGTGGCGTCGATGACGTAGGTGACCGCGGTCGAGGGGACGGCGGTCTCGTCGGGATCGACCGTCTTCCCGCTCTTGATGATCTTCCCCGGAAGGTACATCGCCGAGCTTCCACCCTCGATGGCCGGCCCGCCCAGCGGCGACCAGCTGGCGGCGGCGACGTCGAGCACCATGCTGGCGTTGGGATGCTCGGTGCTCGCGGAGACGAACACCTTGCCGTTCGGGAGCGTGAACGCGTGAGGGTAGTAATCGAAGTACTGCGAGGCGCTGTTGAGCCTGGTCCAGGCGTTGGTCGAGGGGTTGTAGATCTCGGGGATCAGCACCTCGCATCCCGGGCAGGATGTCTCGCCGGAGAGCACCAGCAGCCGGCCGTCGGGCAGGGTGGTCACGGTCGGGTACCAGCGCGGGAAGCTCATGTTGGCAGCGACGGTCCAGGTGTCGTTCGACGGGTCGAAGATGTTGCCCGTGGGCAGCCCGATGTGGGCGCCCCCGTTGTGCCCGCCGCCGACGAAGATGCGGCCGTCGGCCATCTGCTCGTGCCCGGAGCAGAAGATGTTCACCGGCACCGGCACGCTGGAGAAGGAGTTGGTCAGCACGTCCCAGGTGCGCCCGTCGTTGCCCAGGGACTGGCCCTCGGAGAGAAGGAGGCGCGAGTCGGGCAACAGGCTGCTGTGCACCACGACGATCGGAAGCGTGGTGAGCGGCGAGACCAGCCCGGTCGCCGCCGGGTTCCCCGGGCTGGCGTTGCTGAAGGTGACGGGGACTGGGGGAGCAACCCCGGTCATGCGCTGCCCGTTCAGCGCGCTGGCGCTGATGGCGTGCGCGCCGTTGGTGAACTTGGCGGTGTTGAGCGAGAAGGTGGCGGGGCTGGTGCTCTGGAGCAGGCCCACCACGGCGCCGTCCACCAGCAACTGGATGGCCTGGAGGCCCGAGTCGGGATCGGTGGCGCTCACGCTGACGTTGACCGTCCCAGTGAGGGTGTTGCCCGCGCCGGGCGCGGTGACGGTCACGGTGGGAGGCGTCGTGTCTGGCGGAGCGGCCTTGAAGGCCACCGTCTGGTGCACCCAGGTCCCGGCGCCGTCCAGGGGCGAGCTCCCGGTGTAGGCGCCGGCGGTGGTGGCGATCCGGTCCTGGGCCAGGTCCCCGTTCGGTGAGGTGATGAACCGCAGCGTCCACCCGCTGCCCGGGCCATGGGTCAGCGTCGAGACCATGTTGCCGGAGATCAGGAGATCTCCGGGCGCGGTCGTGGTGAGGCTCCCGCTGCTGCTCGTGGCGCTGTTGCCGATCGCTCCCACCGCGGCGTCCAGCGGATTGCTGTGCTCGACGCCGGTGTACTCGAGGATGCGAACGTCGGCGTAGGCCGCGCTGCGGTTGAAGGCGACGGTGACCGTGTTCCCGCCCGCGTTGGCTCCGGCGATGTTCGCCGCGTAGTAGATGGACTGCGAGAGCACCCCGGGGTTCTGCGTGGGGCCGATCGCCTTGAGGTACACGTTCCCCTTGGTATCGGTGACGGTATTGACCGCGGCCGCGGTGTCGTTCCACCCGACGAGCACCACGTTGAAGTTCCCGGCCCGCTGGGCGCCGGTGAAGGGGACCCCCACGCTGGTCCTGCCCGACTGCGGGGTGGCGTAGTTCCCCTGAACGAACTTGGGAACGACCGGCGCGGGCGGGGTGCTGAGCGTGGTGGCGCTGGCCACCGGCGAGTAGCCGCCGAGGTTGCCGGCCGCGTCGGTGGCACGGACCCGGTAGCTGTAGGAGGTGGAGGTGGTCAGCCCGGCATCGCCGTAGGTGGTCCCGGTGCCGGCCGGCGCGGCGATCTGGGTGAAGATGGAGCAGCCCGTGCCCTGGCAGCGCTCGATGAGGTATCCGGTGACGGCAACGTTGTCGACCGCCGCGGCCCAGGAGAGGTTCACCTGGGTGTTGCTGACCGCGGTGGCGGAGAGCGTGCCCGGCGCTCCCGGCGGCGTGGTGTCCGGCACCGGGGTGGTGGCGGTGGCCACGGGCGAGTAGCCGCCCATGTTCCCGGCGAGGTCGGTCGCCCGCACCCGGTAGCTGTAGGTGGTTCCCGCGGTGAGCCCGGTGTCGCTGTAGCTCGCGGCGGTCCCGGCCAGCCCGGCGATCTGGGTGAAGATGGAGCAGCCGGCGCCTTCACAGCGTTCGACGAGGTACCCCGTGACGCCGACGTTGTCGGTGGCCGCGCTCCACGACAGGTCCACCCGGGTGCTGCTGAACGCCGAGGCCGAGAGGCTCGCCGGGGCGGTGGGCGGCGTGCTGTCGGGCAGCGTGGTGGCGCTGGAGATGTTCGAGTATGGGCCGAGGTTGCCGGCCGCGTCCGTGGCCCGTACCCGATAGGAGTAGGAGGTGCTCGGCGCGAGCCCGGAATCGCTGAAGGTGGTTCCGGTCCCGGGGGGTGCGGCGATCTGCGTGAAGCTCGAGCAACCACCGCCCACGCAGCGTTCGATGAGGTAGCCGGTCACGGCGATGTTGTCGGTGGCCGCGCCCCAGGAGAGATCGATCCGGGAGCTGGTGGCCCCCGTGGCCGAGAGCACGCCGGGCGCAGAGGGCGGCAGCGCATCGCTCGGCGCGCCACGGAAGGCGACCATCTGCATCACCCACGGAGAGCCGCTGCTCACCGTGGCGGTGGCCCGGTAGGTGCCGGTGGTGCTGACGATCCGGTCCTCGGCGATGTCGGTGTTGGGCCAGGTGATGATCCGGTTGGTCCACCCGGTCCCCGGCGCGCTGGTGGTGCCGGTGGTCATGTTCGCGCCGAACAGCAGGTCGTTGGCGTTGGTGGTGGTGGCCGGGCCGCTGTCGCTGGTCCCGGCGGTGCCGGTGGCTCCTGCCACCGCGTCGACCGGGTTGCTGACGTCGATCCCGCTGTACTCGAGGATGCGGACGTCCACGAAGACGGCGGCCCTGGAGAACACCACCTTCACGGTGTTCGCCCCGGCCGCCGCGGCCTTGATGTTCGCCGAGTAGTAGATGGACTGAGTGAGCGCGCCCGGCCACGACGTCGGCCCCACCGCGCGGGTGTAGACGTTCCCCGAGGTGTCGGTCACCGAGGTGACCGTCGCGCTGGTGTCGTTCCAGCCCACGGCGACGACGTTGGAGTTCCCCTGCGTCTGCGCCGCCACGTACTTCACGTTCAAGGTCGAGGTGTCCGACTGAGGCGTGGCGTAGGAGAGCTGGACGAACTGGATCCCGGTGCCGAGCGCCTGTGTGCGCCGCCCCTCGCCGAAGCTGGTGGTGCTCCGCGTCTCTCCATCGTGGGGCTCGAGCGAGGCGCTCTGATTGCACGCCGTCGCTCCGGCGATCAGCGCGCTCACGAGCAGGAGGCGAAGCGAGGACGCGCGCAGCTGGCGCGAGACGGCGCGGGTGCGAACTGCCTTCATGTGCGCTCTCCCGGGGTAGGAGGCTCCCTCGTGCGGTGGCCGCGCACGGGAACCGAGCATGTGCAGCGATGTCATCGTGCACGAGAGCAGACGACGCTGCGAGGCGTTTGATCACCGGGTCAATGCTGACCGCGGGTCACACGCGACACGGCGCTGCGGCGTCGTCGCGCTCGATCTCGGAGGCGATTCGCTCGGAGGCAATTCGGCGCCGCTGCGAGTGCGGCACCGGATCGCCGCTGCGCGTACGGCGCCGAACCGCCGCTGCGCGTGCGGCGCCGAACCCCCCGCTGCGTGCGCCGCGTCGAACCGCCGCTGGGTGCGCCGCGTCGAACCGCCGCTGGGTGCGCGGCGTCGAACCGCCTCTGGGTGCGCCGCGTCGAACCGCCGCTGGGTGCGCGGCGCCGTATCGCCCGGTGTCCAGGCGCGGCCCTCGTCGCGGAGGTGCCGGCCCCCGCCTCAGGGTTGCACGAACGGAGTTCCGGCCTCGTACCGGGCGCGTGCCGGCAGCGTGTACAGCTTGGTCCCGCCGGTGGGGTCCACCCAGGGCCAGGTGTAGCCGCGCCCGGCGTTGAAGAAGGCAGGCTTCTGAGCAAGGTACAGCGACGCAGGCAAGTTTCGATCGCTGATCGCCGTGTCCCAGACCACGGAGCTGGTGACGTAGTCGAAGTTCCCGTGGCGCAGCGTGGTGGCCTTCACCCGCGCGTCCGTGGGGTACGGCGCCCAGTCGTCCCAGCCGAGCATGTAGATGGCAGGGGTATCCATGTCGCCCGACTCGTAGACCCAGCCTGCCATCTGTCCGGCGACGCCCATCACGTTGCCGACGAAGCTGTGCCAGTAGGAGTAGTAGGTCGCGCCGGCGCACCGCCGCGGTCCGTTCCCGCCGGCGCTGTCGTTGAAGTCGCGCCGCGTGCCGACGAGGTGGTTCCGGAAGACCGTGTGGTAGATCGAGTTGCCGTGGGTCTTGTCCGAGTCCCAGTTGAAGCCCTGGTTGCCCTCGAACAGCACGTGATGCGGCCCCACCATGTGTGAGGCGTTCAGCCCCACCTCGATCCAGCGGGTGTTGGTGTTGATGTACCCGTCGTCCACGTAGTTGTAGCCGAACACCGAAGCGGTCCCCGCCGAGCGGGCCACCATCACCTTGTTGGCCTTCAGCACGATGGAGTTCTCCACCAGCACCTCGCTGGCGCCGTCGGAGAGGCTGATCGCGTAACCGGCGCCGCCGGGCTGCGCCCATGCGGCGTCGTGGACGTAGGAGTCGCGGATCTCCACCCGGAAGCTCCGCTCCACCGCGAAGCCCTCGTCGTGCCACACCGAGTTCTCGATCCGCTTCGCCCAGCAGCTCGCCGACCAGTGGAAGCGGACGTTGCCCTGGTCGCCTCCGATGACCGAGAGGTCCTCGATCCCCGCTCCGACCGTGAACGGATAGCCGAAGCTGGAGAGCTGCGCGTTGTGCGAGGTGCGATAGGAGATGTGAACCGGCGTGTTGAAGTAGATGGTGTTCCCGCTGATCCGATCGATCTGCTTGATCTCGTTGGTGGGGCGGTCATCCCGGCTGAACCAGCCCGCAGCGTCGGGGAAGGGGTCGTCGGTCCCCTGCGCCGGGTTGTGCCGCTGCCACACGACGCGGAAGTCGGACGAGGCCCAGATCTGTCCCCGGCCCGCGGGGTCCGGCTGCCAGCTCGCGCCGGAGAGCTCGTCCAGGAGCACGAGTTGCCCGGGGCTGAACGCAGCAGCGTTGCTCACCGTGACCGAGTAAGAGCCCTTCGCCGCGTCGGCGCCGAGGTTGACCGAGCTCCCGCCGTTGTTGTCCCAGCGGGCCGGGCCGATGATGACCAGCGGCGACGGGTTCGGGCCGGTCTGCTCCTGCCCGGGTTTGGCGCCGTCGGTCTTCTGGAGCGTGGTCGCGCCGGGACCCGCGCCGCGCAGAGTGATGCCTTTGTTGATCAGAAGGTATCTGCCGCCATTGATGGTGAAGGTCCCCGATGAGAGCTGCACCACCTGTCCGGCGGGACAGGCGTTGATCGCCGCCTGGATCCCGCTGGTGGCGTCGGAGCTGCCGTTCCCGTAGGTCGAGGCGTTCACCGTGGCGCAGACCTGGGTCCGCGCGGGCACACCCCCTGGCACGCCTGGAGCCCACACCGTGCGGCGGTCCGCGTCGAGGATGCCCGAGGTCTGCACGCTCACCGTAGAGCTGTCGGAGCGCGACGGGTCGGCGACGCTGGTGGCGACGACGTGGAAGGTGCCGGTGCCGGACGGCGCGGTGTACCGGCCGCTCGAGTCGATGCTCCCGCCCGCGGCTCCTTCCTGGACCGACCAGGTGACGGCCGTGGATTGGCCGCTGACCGTCCCCGTGACGGTGGCGCTGAACGTGACCGTGCCGCCGGGGCCGACCGAGGTGCTGGCCGGAGACACCGAGACCGCGATCACCGGCGGCGCGGTGACGGTGACGGTCGCGCTGTCCGAGCGAGATGGGTCGGCGACGCTGGTGGCGACGACGTGGAAGGTGCCGGCGGCCCCCGGGGCGGTGTAGCGGCCGCTCGAGTCGATGCTCCCGCCCGCGGCGCCCTCCTGGACCGACCAGGTGACGGCGGTGGACTGGCCGCTGACCGTCCCGGTGACGGTGGCACTGAAGTTGGCCGTTCCCCCCGCCTGCACCGAGGTGCTGGCCGGGGACACCGAGACGTTGATCACCGGTGGCGCGGTGACGGTGACCGTGGCGCTGCCGGACCGGGTGGGGTCTGCGATGCTCCTTGCGAGGACGTGGAAGGTGCCGGCGGCCCCCGGCGCGGTGTAGCGGCCGGTCGAGTCGATGGTCCCGCCCCCGGCTCCCTCCTGGACGGACCAGGTCACACCGGTGGACTCGCCGGAGACGGTTCCACTCACGGTCGCGGCGAAGCTCACCGAGCCCCGGGTCTGGGTGCTCGCGGTGCCCGGGGTCACCGTGACCGAGATCGGCGGGGTGACGGTCACCGTCGCCTCCGCGCTCCGTGAAGGATCGGCGGCACTGGTGGCGACGACATGGAAGGTGCCGGTCGTCCCCGGAGCGGTGTACTTGCCCGTGGCGTCCACCGACCCTCCACCGGCCTCGCGCACCGTCCAGCGCACCGACTGTGACTGCCCGGGGGTGGTCCCCTGCACCGTGGCGGTGAGCTGGACCGAGCCGCCCGCCCGGACGCTGGCGGTCGCGGGCGAGATGGTCACCGAGATGGGTGGGATCACCGTAACGGTGGCGGCGTCCGAGCGGGACGGATCGGCGACGCTGGTGGCCACGACGTGGAAGGTGCCGGCGGCGCCCGGGGCGGTGTACTTGCCGGTGGCGTCCACGGTCCCTCCCGCCGCGCCCTCGCGCACCGACCAGGTCACGGCCGATGACTGTCCCGCCGACAAACCGGTCACCATGGCAGTGAAGGAGACCATCCCGCCGACCCGGACCGTGGCCGGGTCCGGGGACACCGAGACGGTCACCACCGGTGCTGCGGAGACCTGGACCACCGCGGTCGCCTTCCGCGTCGGATCGGCCACGCTGGTGGCCACGACGTGGAAGGTGCCGGTCCCGGAGGGAGCGGTGTAGCGACCGCTGGAGTCGACGGTCCCCCCTCCGGCTCCTTCCTGGACGGACCAGGTCACGGCGGTGGACTGGCCGGCTCCGGTCCCGGAGACCTGGGCGGAGAAGGTCAGCACACCGCCCGGGGTGGTCGAGGCCGTGGCCGGCGTCACGCTCACCGAGACGTTCGGCGCGGCGGTGACCTCCACCGTGGCCACGTCCTGCTGGTACGGGTCGGCGACGCTGGTGGCGACCACGTGGAAGGTCCCGGTGTCCGCCGGCGCCTGGTACGCCCCGGACCCGTCCACCGTCCCTCCGCCGCCCTCCTGCACCGACCAGGTGACCGCGGTGGATTCGCCCGCCGCCGTTCCGGACACGGTGGCGGAGAACTGCGCCCCTCCTCCGGCCACGACGGTCGCCGTCTTCGGGGAGATTGACACCTGGACCGTCGATGCGGTCACCGTCACCGTGGCGGTGGCGCTCGAGCTGGCCGAGGTGGCGTCGGTCGCGACGACGTGGAAGGTGCCGGGAAGCGCGGGGGCGCGGTACACGCCGGTGTCGTCGATCAGCCCGCCCTCGGGCTCCTGCACCGACCAGCGGACCGACGCCGGCGTGCCGTCGCGTGTGGCAGTGAAGGTGACGGTCCGGCGGACCGGAACCGAGCTGGCCCCCGGAGAGACGACGAGTGGCCGATCCGGGCCGTTCGCCGAGCCTGCGGACGCCCCCACGCCACCAGAGCAGCCGAGCGTGGTGAGGCCCAGAACGAGGAGGGCAGGGAAGAGCAGGACAGGTGATCGCATGGCTGACCGCATTGGAAGCGGTCAGATGAGACCCACATGAGAGACGGCCGAGTGGCGGCTCGGCAGTCAGGCTGCCGAGACGCTGGTCGAAGACGTTTGATGTTCCGCGAAAAGAGCACGACGTGACCGCACATGTCGGGTCTCGCGAGACATGAAAGCTTCGACCCTTCACCGTGCAGACGCCCGACCTTGCTAGGCTCGATGCTCGCGTGGACGGGAGAGATCCGGCGACGACCAGCGCGGATGTGGGGATCATCGGTGCGGGGGTGATCGGCCTCGCCGTCGCTCGCACGCTCGCCCTCCAGGGGCGCGACGTGTTCCTGATCGACAAGGAGCGCTTCGTCGGCTTCCACACCAGCTCGCGGAACTCGGAGGTGATTCACGCGGGGATCCACTACCCGCTGGGGTCGCTGAAGGCTCGCCTCTGCGTGAAGGGACGGGACGCGCTCTACGCCTACTGCGCCGAGCGCGGCGTCGCCCACCAGCGGACGGGCAAGCTCGTGGTGGCCACGCGCGAGGAGGAGCTTCCCGCGCTGGAGCACCTCCGGAGCAGCGCCGCGGCGAACGGGGTGGAGCTCGGGTGGCTCGATGCCGACGAGGTGCGCGCGCTCGAGCCGGAGGTCTCCGCCGTGCGCGGGCTGTGGTCACCGCTCACCGGCATCGTGGACAGCCATTCCTTCATGTCCGCGCTGCGCGAGGACGCCGAGCGGGCCGGGGCGATGGTGGTGCTCGGGACCCCCGTCCTCTCCGGCCGCGTCCACGACGAGGGAGTGGAGCTGTCGCTCGGGGGCGACGAGCCTTCCCGGGTCAGCTTCCGCCTGGTCGTCAACTGCGCGGGACTCTGGGCTCCTGACGTCGCCCGCCGCCTGGAGGGCTTCCCGCCCGGGACCATTCCCCCGCAGCGCTACGCCAAGGCCCACTACTTCGTGCTCTCCGGCCGCTCCCCGTTCCGCCACCTCGTCTACCCGGTCCCGGTGCCCGGCGGGCTCGGGACCCACGTCACGCTGGACCTCGACGGCCGCGCGCGCTTCGGGCCGGACGTCCAGTGGGTGGACTCGGTGGACTACGCGTTCGACGAGTCGCGGGCGGACAGCTTCTATGCCTCCATCCGCCGCTACTGGCCCGGGCTCCGGGACGGCGCCCTCCAGCCCGGGTACACCGGCATCCGCCCCAAGGTGACCGGCCCCGGCGAGCCCGCCGGGGACTTCCTGGTCCACGGTCCAGCCATGCACGGGGTCCCCGGGCTCATCCACCTCTACGGCATCGAGTCGCCCGGGCTCACCGCCGCGCTGGCGCTCGCCGACGAGGTCGCCGCGCTGGCCTGACCGTGGCGAACGGGGAGGGGTCAGCGGGCCAGGGCGGGCACCGGGCGCTCGGGGCCGGAATCGCCAGCCTCGGCGAGACGGGCGAGCTCGTCCAGCCGTGCCCGGCGGGCCCGCATCGCCTCGGTGGGGGCGAGCCCCACCGCACCGAAGACGGTCTCCAGCCGGTGGAGCCAGTCGTGGCGCAGCGCGGCCTGCTTCGCGTTCGCGCTGCGGATCCGCTCCAGCCGCTCGGGGTCCCGATCCAGCGCGGCGAGGAACTCACCGACGTCCGGCGAGTCGAAGGGGAGCCGCACCACCGCGTCGGGCCAGTCGAACTGGCGCTCGAACTCGGACGAGCGCGGCGGCTCGCCGAGCAGCACGGCGCCGGCGGCGGCTCCCTCGTAGAAGCGGGCCGAGATCTCCTCCTGACCCTCGGTCTGCTCGGGCTCGTTCACCCGCGAGCGGTAGGCCAGGTAATAGCGGCTGCGGCGCAGGACGCTGGCCAGGAAGAGGCGGTGCTCGGCGGGGTTTCCCACGTGGAAGGTGAGCTGCTTCCCCCGCGGCCCGCTCGCCCGGACGGTGTCGTAGAAGTAGAAGATGCGCCGGTCCCGCGCGAGCTCGAGCAGCGCGGCATGGGTCACGGCCGAGCGCCGACCGATGTTGCACACGTCAATCGACCGGGCAGCCGGCCGCGGGTGAGGGGAGAAGCGGAGCACGTCCGCGCCGAGCGGCAGGTAGGTGCAGGGCTTGCCCACGATGCGGGCCACCTCCGCTGCCGGGTGCTGGAGTGAGATGAAGAGGTGGTCGAAGTCCGAGAGCAGCTCGATGAGGTACTC
>DASROG010000274.1:0-4366 GCA_035646995.1 Myxococcaceae bacterium | reverse complement strand
ACGTGGGACCGGTCGCGCCGGCGCTCGTGGCCGGGACTGCGGGAGGTCCCGAGCCCGGCTCGCCGGCCGAGGCCCGGGCGCGACTGCTGGCGCGGGTGAATGCGCTCCGGGCCGCGGGGGGCGTGCCGGCCGTGCAGGCCGACCCGCGGCTGGACGCGGTGGCCCAGGCCTACGCCGACCGGATGGCCACCCAGCGCTTCTTCGCTCACGTCTCGCCGGACGGTGACGCTCTTCCGGACCGGCTCGAGCAGGCCGGCTACGCCTACCAGGCCTCGGGAGAGAACCTGGGCATGGCCTCGGGCCCGCTGGCCGCCCACGCGGCCATCGAGGAGAGCCCGGGGCACCGGAAGAACCTTCTCGACCCCACCTTCGAGCGGGTGGGTTTCGGGCTGGCGCGCCAGGCGCGCGACGGCGGCGCCGGGTCCGAGGTGCTGCTGGTGGAGCTCCTCGCCACCCCGGCCAGGTCGGGCGTGGATCCGGTGGCCTCGGCCTACGCCCGGCTCACGGCCGAGCGCGCGGCGCTGAAGCTCCCGGCGCTGCAGCGGAGCGCGGCGCTGGAGGACATCGCGGTCCGGCAGGCTCGCGCGGCGCTCGCCCGCGACGATCCCCGGGCGCCGGACATCGACAGCCAGGTGTTCGGGGTGGTCTCCGAGGCGCGGACCGCGTCGGCGGACCTCTACGTCGCCCGCGACCTCGCGGCGCTGCCGCCCTCGCGGGGGCTTCGGGAGGCGCGCTACTCGCTGGTGGGAATCGGCGCGGTGCGCGGCGACTCCCCCACCTACGGGAAGGGGCGCTACTGGGTGGTGGTGATCTACGCCGGGTTGTGAGGCGCCCGGCGAGGCGTCAGATCGCCCGACGCTGCGTGGCGTACGCCTCGATGCCGAGGGCGGGCGCCGCCACCGTGGCATAGAGCGGACACTTCACGCAGGTGAAGCTCTGCCAGCCCCGCCGCACGGCCTCGTCGAGGCAGTGGTCATAGTGGGCGCAGTTCAGATTGCGGTGGACCTCGACCCCTGCACGCTTGGGTCCTGCCTCAGGGTTGATCGTCTGTGGCAGATCGGTCGGGCACGGTTTCATCGGCGAGTCTCCAGGGAAGACGTCGAGATGGGCGTCGAGGGGGCGTGCAGGACGCGAACTGAGCTGACCGGTTGGTGGAATGCTCCCCTCACCTCTCCGGGCCGTACCCGGAGTCCGCGGTGGTTTATGCGGTGCCACATTCCGATGTCAAACCAGGGTCGGCGCGGTGGGCGCACCTCACCCGGCACGCGGGCGCGCAAACCGCCAACCCACGAGGAGGACAAGGGTCGGCGGGGCGTGCGAGCATGCATCTCCCTCATGGTGCCCGCCTCTCGTGGTCCCCGGACGCGCCCGCGTGGGCGTGCCCGCCGGCTCCTCCATGCCGGGCGGTGCCTCGTCCTGTCGGCCGCGCTGGCGCCCCCGGGCGCCCTGGGGCAGTCCGAGCGGCTGCTGGAGGCCACCCGGCTGCAGCGCGCCTCGGCGGTGGAGATGGCTCAGGCGGAGCTGGCGGCCTGCACCCGGAAGGGCTGCGCCACTGCCCCCCAGCTGTCGCTGCTGGTGGGGTCGCTGCTCCTGTCCCGGGGCGACGCCCGGGAGGCGCTGATCCAGCTGCGAAAGCACCCCGCCCCGGCGCTCCTCGCCCCCTACCGGAGCTTCGCCATCGGCCAGGCGCTCTTCTACACCCGCGATTTCAGGGCAGCTGCGCAGGCCTTCCAGGAGGCCGCGACGGGTCCGGGGGCGGTGGCGAACCGTGCAGTCGCAAGGGCCGGGGAGGCGCTGCTGCACGCCGGGGAGGCGGGGCAGGCGCTCCCGCTCCTCGAGCGGGCCCTGGGTGCCCTGGGAGGCCCGGAGCTGCTCTCGGCACGGTCGGAGGCCAGGGCGGCCCTGGGGGACCTGGCAGGGGCTCAGGCGGACCTCCACACGCTCATGGTGCGCTACCCCCGCTCCCAGGCGGCGATGGACGCCGACGCAGAGCTGCGAGGGAGCTCGGCCCCGGCGGTGGCGCTGACCCTGGACGAGCGGCTGCAGCGCACCCGGGTGTTCCTCGACGCCGGGGACGCCAAGCTGGCGCTGGCCGAGCTGGACCGGAGCGAGACCAACGGGCTGGTCCCCGACGCGGGCTCGCGGGCCCAGGTGGCCCTGCTTCGGGCCCAGGCCTTCTTCGCCCTCAACCGGGTGGCGGACGCCGAGGAGGCGCTCCAGGTCGCCTCGGCCGGCCCTCCAGCGACGGCCGCCGAGGCGATGCTGGTGCGGGCCCGGCGGCTGCTGAAGCTCGACGAGCACGACAAGGCCATCGAGCGGCTCCAGGAGATCTCGAAGAAGTTCGCCGGCGAGCCGGCGTCGGAGGAGGCGGACTACTTCCTCGGGTGGCTAGCGCTCCAGGAGGGCAAGCTCCAGGCGGCGGCGGACGCGCTGGAGAGCTTCGAGAAGAAGCATCCCGAGTCACGGCGCCGGGACGAGGCCTGCTTCTTCCGGGCGCTGGCGCAGATCCGCGCCGGAGACTGGTCGGAGGCGGACCGTGCGCTCCGCGAGCTCCAGGACCGCTATCCCCGGAGCGGGATGGTGCCCCAGGCCAAGTACTGGCGGGTCCGGGTGAAGCACCTGGCCGGGGGCAAGCCGGTCGACGACTACCAGGACATCCTGAAGCTCTACCCGCAGACGTTCTACGGGCTGCTGGCGCAGGAGCGGTTGCGCGAGCTGGGGGCCAAGCCGGAGCCGGTCTTCACCGAGCGGCCGCACCTCTCGAGCAAGGTCGCGGCAGCACCGGAGCTGGCGCTTCCGCGGGCGCTGGCCAGCGTGGGGCTGTGGCGGGAATCGGCGGAGGAGCTGCGGGCCCGGCTGGGCGCGGTGCACACCCCCGACGCGGCGCTGCGGGTAGGCACGGCCCTGGCGCGGGTGGGCGAGGCCTGGGCCGCGTACCACCTGGCGAACCGGCTGCTCTGGGGGAAGGCCTACGCTCAGAAGGATCCCGCGGCGCTCGCCCTGCTCTACCCCCGCCCCTACGTGAGCCACGTGGACGAGACGGCGCGGGCGCAGGGCGTTCACTCCTCGCTGCTCTACGCCATCATGCGCCGCGAGAGCGCGTTCCGGCCGGACCGGCTCAGCGCGGCCCGCGCGCGCGGTCTGATGCAGCTGATGGCCCGGACGGCGAGCGCGATCGCCCGCGAGCTGCAGCGCGATCCACCGGAGCCCGACGAGCTCTACCGGCCGGAGCTGAACCTGGATCTGTCGGCCTGGTACGTGGGCCAGCTGGCGAAACGCTTCGTGCACCCGGTGCTGATCGCCGCCGCATACAACGCCGGGCCGACCGTCACCCTCAAGTGGACCAGCGAGATTGGCTCGATGCCGGTGGACCTCTTCGTGGAGTCCATGCCCTTCAAGGAGACGCGGGCCTACGTGAAGCAGGTTGTCTCCGACGACTACCTGTACCAGGCGTTCTACGGCGGCTCGGAGGCGCGGCGACTGGCGATGACGCTGCCCAAGCCGGCGTCGACGGGGATCGAGTTCTG
The DNA here is from genome assembly GCA_035646995.1 of Myxococcaceae bacterium. Classification (GTDB taxonomy): domain Bacteria; phylum Myxococcota; class Myxococcia; order Myxococcales; family Myxococcaceae; genus RPRB01. The sequence goes on along the minus strand of DASROG010000274.1, from coordinate 839 downwards.
AGGGCCGCTCCTGCGGCTCACGCCGGGCGGGCCCGCTCGCGCTGCATCTCCTCGAGCGAGGACCGACGGCGTTCCTCGGCCTCCACCATCAGGCGGTGGCCCACGTCGTACTTGTAGACGTTGCGCACGTAAGTGGTGGTCTCGATCCCGATCCGCCCGGCCACGACCAGCTCGACCTGGTCGAACCATCGGTCCTGGTCCAGCCGCCGGCGGCCGGCCTCGCGGCGCAGGCGGGCGATGGCGCCCGGGCCCGCGTTGTAGAGCTCGGCATGTCCGATGCTGGGCACTGGCTCAGGACCACCCACTCCGTGCTGGCGGAGCTCATCCTGCTGCCTGGCCGCCGTCCGGGCGGTTCCGGAGCCGGGCGTACGCGACGGCGATCTCGGCGGCGACCCGCGCATTCTTCGCCAGCAGCGCCACGTTGGCCTCCAGCGTCCGCCCGCCGGTCGCCTCCACCAACCGCGCGAGCAGGAACGGGGTCACCGCCTTCCCCGTGACACCCTGCCGCCTCGCCTCGGCCTCCGCGCCCAGGAGCGCGCGGTCGAGCTCGTCCCGGTCCAGCGCCACCTCGGGAGGAGGCGGGACGGTCAGCACGATGGCCTGCGGGAGCCCCAGCCGGTCGCGCTGCGCGTGGAGCGCCTCCGCCGCCAGCTCCGGGGTGTCCGCCCGGTGCTCGAGCCGCAGGCCCGAGCTGTCCGCGTAGAACGCCGGGAACTCGCTCACCCCGAAGCCGAGCACCGGCACCCCGAGCGCCTCCAGCGCCTCGAGCGTCCGGGGCAGGTCGAGCACGCTCTTCGCCCCGGTGCACACCACCATCCCGGGGTACCGGGCCAGCGCGC
>DASROG010000273.1:0-8818 GCA_035646995.1 Myxococcaceae bacterium | reverse complement strand
GTCGGGGAGGTGCTCGAGCCTCGGCCCGTGCTCGCGGACCACCTCCGCCCCTGCCCCGAGGAGGACCAGGTGGGGGTTGCCCATGCTGACCGCCGTGCCGGGCCAGTCCACCCCGGGCACCGCCGCGGCGACGAACGGGCCCCCTCCGGGTCCGGGGGGCAGGTTTGGCGCCTTCAGCCGCGCGGGCCCCAGCTCGATCTCCACCTCCACCACCTCGCCGGCCGCGCGCCGGGCGCGGGCCGGAAGCACCCCGGCACCGGTCTCCACCTCCAGCGCGTCGCGGCCGGGCTCGCGGTCCAGGAGGTGCTTCGCCACGCAGCGGAGGCCGTTGCCGCACATTTCGGCGACGCTCCCGTCGGCGTTGTGCACCACCATCCGGGCCGCAGCGCGGCTCGAGGGCAGGAGCACCAGCACCCCATCCGCCCCCACGCCGCGGCGACGGTCACAGAGCGCCCGCGAGGCGCTCGCCGACACGTCCACTCCCGAGATGCGGCGATCGAGCACCACGAAGTCGTTCCCCAGCCCCTCGAACTTGAAGCCCCGCTCCCCCCCGCCGGTCACGACTCGCCCTCGCCGGGGCGGCGGGGCCCGGGTCGTGCCAGAGCCCGGCGAAGCGTGAGGAGGTCTCCCTCCTGCGCCGCCAGTCGCCGCTGCAGCTGGTCCACCCGTGCGGAGAATTCGTGCACCTGCGCCCGGGCCGCCTCCGCCTCGCTCCTCGCCTCCTCGCGCTCGCGGGCGCGCTCATCGGCGAGCGCGTCGCGGGCGGCGACCGCGTCGGCCAGCATCTGCTGGAGCGCGCCGGGCGGGGCCTCGCCGGTGGCACGGGCCACCTCGAGCGCCTCGGCGAGGGACTGCTCCCTGGCCGCGGCCTGCTCGGCCTGGGCGGCGAGCGCATCACGCTCGAACTGCACCGAGGCCAGCTCGTCGGAGAGCTTCCCGAGCTGCTCCTCCAGCTCGGCCACCCGGCCCTCGGCGAACTCCTTCTCCTCGTCCCGCATCCGCGCGCGGGCGCGCTCCTGGGCCAGCTCGACCTGGACCTGCTCCCGGGCCTGCTTCGCCGCTCGCGCCTGCTCCTCCCCGCCGCTCTGGCCGGCCTCGAGCGACGCCAGCCGTGCAGCCGCCTCCTGCCCCGCGGCCTCGATCGCGATCAGCCGCTCCAGTGCCGCGTCGCGCTCGCTGGCCAAGAGGTCTCGCTCGGCGCGGAGCGGACCCAGCTCTGCCTCCGCCGCCTCTGCCCGCTGCAGCGCCCCGTCGATCGCGCCGCGGGCCTGCTCTGCCCCGGCGACCGCCGCCTCGAGCGCGTCCACCCGCGCCCGGGCATCCTCGAGCGCCCGGCCGAAGGCCTCCGCCCGGGCCAGGGCCTCGGCGTGGTGGACGCGAAGGAGGGCCAGTTCCTGGGATGCCGGCTCGGCGTGGGCGAGCGCTTCGCTCTTCTCCGCCAGGGCCGCGCCCGTGTGCTGCAGCTCCACCTCCAGCGCCGCCACCCGGGCCTCGAAGCCCATCGCCGCGCTGCTCGCCGCGCCCCGCGCCTCGTCGAGGGCCTGCGAGAGTTGGGCGCTCTGCTCGTCCGCCTCCGCCAGCCGCTGCTCCACCGAGGCGAGGCGCGCCTCGAGCTGCGCCGCGTCGACGGAAGCGGACCTCGCTGCCTCGTGCGCGGCGTCCCGCTCGCCCGCCGTCCTGGCTGCAGAGGCCTCGAGCTCCGCGAGGCGGTCGCGCGCGGCGGCGAGCTCGGACTCGGTCTCGGCCAAGGCGCCGCCGCGGCTGGACGACTCCTGGGCGAGCCGAGCCGCCTCGGCCTCGAGCTCGGAAAGCCGGGACTGGAGCCCCCGGTGCGCCTCCTGCAGCTCGCCCCAGGCGGCCAGCTCCTCCTCCAGCCGCGCCCGCGCCGCTTCCAACCCGGCCAGCCGTTGCTCTAGCGCCGTCCGGGCCTCGCGCAGCCCGGCGAGCTCCTCGCGGCGCGCCACCTCCGCCTCGGCCTCCTCCCGGGCCCGGGTGTGCATCGACTTCAGCTGGGTGTCGAGCTCCTCGGTCCGGCTGACCTGGTCTTCGAGCGTGGCGATGGTGCGCTCGTGCGCCTCGGCGCGCTCGGTCTGGGCGCGGGTGGCCTCCTCGGCGCGCTCGGCGCGCGCCACCGCCTCCCGGGCGAACACCGCGGTGGTCGAGGCCCGTTCCTCCACCCGGGCCAGGGCGGCCCTCGCGTCATCCAGCTCGGTGGTGAGCGCCGCCACGTCACGGTTGCGCTCCGCGCGAGCAGCCTCGGCCGCCGCCTGCGCCTGCTCCAGCGCCTTCCGGGCGATGGCCAGCTCCTGGGTGATGGCCGCGTCCTTGGGAGTCTGGAAGTTCGCCTGGACGAGCGCGGCCTCGGCGTTCGCCAATCGCTCCTCCAGCGCGCCGGCCAGCGCCCGCGCCGAGGCCTCCTGCTTCTCCAGGACCGCCGTCCGGTCCGCGAGCCGGTCGCGCTCGCCCGAGGCGGCGAGCAGCTCGGTCCGCAGCGCCTCCATCTCCGCCGGAGACGGTCCGGACGCCGCCGCGGCGCGGACCTCCGCGAGCTGCTCCTCGAACCGAGAGCGATCCGCCTCCGCCGCGCGCTGCTCGCGGACCCGCTCCGCCTCCAGCCACTGGGTGCGCTGCTCCAGCGCCTCGGCCCGGCTCCGGGCCTGAGCCAGCTCGCCCTGGCTGCCCTCCAGCGCGGTGAGGACGAGCGAGTGCTGCTCGGCGAGCCGCAGCTCCCGGTCCCGGGCCTGACCGAGCCGCTCCTCGAGGGTGGCGAGCTCCGAGCCCCGGGCCTCGAGGGTGAGCCGGCCCCGCTCGGTGTCGGTCCGGGTGCGGGTGAGCTCCTCACGGACGCCGCGGAGCTCGTCGTAGGCCGCGGTCAGCTTGGTCCGGGCGTCGTCCAGCTGGCGCTGCAGCTCCTCGCGTCGCGCCCGCTCGAGACGGACCGACTCCTGCGCGGCCAGCACCTCGGCGTGCTGCTGCCGCTCCTGGACCCGGGCGGCCTCGGACTCGGCGGCGCGGGCCGCCAGTCGGCGCTCGGCCTCGCCCGCGCGATCCGAGGCGAGCTGCAGCTCCGCCTCCAGCCGCCGGATGCGCGCCGCGAGCTCGTCCTGCACCACCGGGTGGAGCGCGGCCGCTCCGCGCACCTCGGTCTCCGCCTGCGTCCGGGCCGCCTCGTCGCGGGCACGCTCCAGCGCTCCCTGCGTGGCCTCGAGGTCACCCCTGGCCTGCGCCAGCTCCTCGCGGGCCTCACCGAGGGCGGTCTTCAGCCGGCGCGCCCGCTCCTCCCACTCCCGGGCCCGGGTGGAGACCTCGTCGAGCCGGCCGCCGGTGAAGGCAAGGGGCGCCGGGGGCAGCTGAACCCAGGTGGGGTCCACCGCGCGGACCCGCTCGCGGCTGGCGAGCACCACGTAGTACGCCGCCTCCCCCGACCCGGCCAGCGAGCCGTCCACCTGGAGCCCCTCGCTCCGCTCGAAGGCCAGCTGGTAGCCGAGGAGCGGGCTCTGGGTGGCGGTCTCCACGTGGGGGAAGTGGCCCGCGAGCGCGTCCAGCACCTGGCCGTAGGTGGGCGGCGCGCCGGGGCCGTCCGGCTCCATCAGCTGGGCGAGCGCGAGGCCCGCCGGGTTGCGCACCCCGCCCACCAGCACGCCGGTCCCCGACACCTGCTCCGCGAGCTGCGCGAGCAGCGCCGGGGCACGCACGTACGGGGCGAGGTCCGCCACCAGGACCAGGTCGAACCCTCCGGGGGGGAGGTCGTCGAACACCGCCGGCCGGAACCGCAGCCGCTCGCTCCCCGAGCGCGCCTGGGCCGCCTCGACGGCGGTGAGGTCGTCGTCGCAGGCGACCACCAGCCGGGCGCCGCGGGACACCAGGAACTCGGCCGAGGCTCCTCCGGTCGCGGACACCGCCCCCACCTCGAGCACTCGCCGGCGCACGAAGAGGCTCTCGGCGAAGATGTAGCGGGGGAGCAGCTCACTGACGCCTAGGCGGCGGAAGGTCAGGTTCAAGGCCGACGTTCTCGGCTCGGGAGTATACCGGCGTTCAGGAGACCCTCATGTCCTCGACCTCGGATTCGTTCGGGCGCCGTGCTGGCCGGGCCTTCACCCGCCTGGTGATCACCGTCCTGGTCTTCGCGCTGCTCGGGGCGGTGGGGTTCCTCCTGGCCCAGCTGAACGCCCGGACCTTCACCCTGCAGCTGCAGGACGGGAAGCTCCTGGTCATGAAGGGACGAATGCTCCCGGTGGGCGCCGAGCCATACCGTCCGTCGGACCCCGCGCTCGCCGCCGCCTACGCGCCCATCGAGCTGTTCGGGGGAGGCCCCGCCGGGCTCGAGGGCGCCCGGTTCGACGAGCGCGACGCCATGGACCGCGCGCTGTTCCAGCTGCTGGAGGGGCTGGCCCGCCCCCGCCTGGTGTCCGACGACCCGGCGGTCCTGTCCCAGGGCCTGGTGGCGCTCGGGCGGATGCAGAAGCTGGGGGGCATCACCGACGAGCAGCGCAAGACGCTGAGGGGGCTGGAGGCGGAGGTGGCCTTCTTCCAGGCTCGGACCCGGCTGGACCAGGCCCGGCGCGACATTGCCGAGGCCGTGACCCAGCTGCGGCTCGCGGCCGACAGCGGTGGCCGCCACGCCCGCGCCGCCCTCCGGATGCTCGGCGCGGTGGAGCCGCCCGCTGCAGCCCTGGAGGAGGCGCTGCGTCGTGCCGTCTACGCGCTGGACTCCGACGGCCCGGACGGGTCCACGCCCGCTGTCATCACCGGCCCCGGCCCGGCTCCCGGGGGCGGACACGTGACACCGGACGCGGGAACGCGCTAGCGCTTGTGGCCGGCCCGGGCGCTCGGCGATGCTCCGCCGCCGAGGGGAAACCGTCCACCCGACGGACGTCAAGAAGGGGGAATCTCCGTCATGAGGATCCGCACCACACTCCTCTCGTTCGCGATGCTCGCACTGGCCTGCGCCGAGGGCGCCTCCGGCTCCGGCGCAACGCCTGACTTCCAGCCAACCGGGGGCATCCGGGTGGCCTCCGGCAACGGGGCCCGCTTCAGCGCCACCCGCGTCGTAGGGCCGAAGGTCCAGCTCAACCAGCGCTCGGATGGCACCTGGGGCGGGTCGCTGTACGGCAACTCCCGCACGCCCACCCCCATCGACGCCACCTTCCAGGGCGGCGAATTCGTGGGCGCCAACATCCGGCTCACCATCACCCGTGAGGGCGGACAGACCCGGATCTTCGGCTCGGTCCAGGACCGGATCGTCCGCTTCGAGCTGGGACCCACGGAGATCCGGGTCTTCACCAGCTCCAGCACCCGCACCGGCCGCTCCGAGACCTACGTGAAGCTGGCCGGTCAGGGCGAGTACGGCGGCCCTCAGTCGCTGACGCTCGAGGGCGAGGCGCAGCAGCTGCCCCCGACCCCCGCCTTCGCGCTGGCGGTGGTGGGCGCATTCATCTAGCCCGGACGGGCTCTTCAGCACCCCCCGACCGGCGGCAGGGTTCCTTCGAGGACGCGAGAGCGCGGTCAGTGGCCGCGCCGGCATCCTCGCAGCTTGCGCGCCACCGAAATGGGGGGAACCGAGCGCTTGTGGCCGGCCCGGGCGCTCGGCAATGCTCGGCGCCGAGGGGAACCGTCGGCCCGCAGGACGCCAAGAACGGAAATCTCCGTCATGACGATCCGCACCACGGGAGAGAACGGCGGCCCACAGGCGATGAAGCTTGAGGGGGAGGCCCAGCAGGCCCCGCCCACCCCGGCATTCGCGCTGGCAATGAGCGGGGCCTTCATCTCGGTCAGGGCGGCCGCAGCCGAGGTCCGAGGCGAGGTATTCCCGCGCCCGCAGTCGGCAGGGCCCGGGCGGCCTCAGTCAGCTCGGCGGGGGACTCTCGAGCACGCCCACGAACGGCAGGTTTCGCCACCGATCGTCGTGGTCGAGCCCGTAGCCCACCAGGAAGCGGTCCTCGACCACGAAGCCGGTGTAGTCGACGGTCACCGGCTCCACCCGGCGTGAGGGCTTGTCCAGCAGCGCGCACGTCCGGACGCTGCGGCATCCCCGCGCCGCCAGCGCCTGGAGCAGGAAGCGCAGCGTCAGCCCCGTGTCCACGATGTCCTCCACCACCAGGACGTCGCGGTCGTGCAGCGGGGTGCCGGTGTCGCTGGTGATCCGCACCTCGCCGCTGGAGGTGGTCCCGCTCCCGTAGGAGGCCACCCCGAGGAACTCCAGCCGCAGCGGCAGGGCGATCGCCCGCACCAGGTCGGCGGTGAAGAGCGAGGCACCCTTGAGGACAGAGAGCACGGTCAGCGGGCGGCCGGCGTAGTCGGCGGTGATGCGGCTGCCCAGCTCTGCCACCCGCGCAGCGATGGCCGCGTGCCCGAAGAGGACGCGAACGCCGGGGGCCCAGGAGACCGGAAAGTCTTCAGCCATGCCGGTCACTCTACCGTCCCGACCGCGGCCTCCTCAGCGAGGGATTCCACGAGGTTCGCCGCTGGCGTGGTTCTTGGAAACCGGAGGAGGTGCGTGGGCGGCGGAGGCGAGGCGTGACGAGGGGCGTGCTGGGGGCAGCGATGCTGGTGCTGCTCAATCTGGTGGATGGGGTCTTCACCCATGTCTTCCTGCAGGCGGGCGTGGCCGAGGAGCTCAACCCGCTGATGCGGCTGGCCTACGAGGGGGGCCCGGGATGGTTCTTCGTCTGCAAGGTGCTGGCAGTCGGGACCGCGGCGGCCATTCTCCAGCGCCATGCCGCCCAGCTCCCCCTGGCCCGCCGGGCCCTGGCCGGGGGGCTGGCGCTCTACGGAGGGGTCTGCGTGATGCACCTCTGTCTGCTCGCACGCTGGGTAAGCGGTGGTGCTTGATTTCTGTCCGATGCCCAACGGATGCTCCCCACAGCGAGGGGCGGCCATGGACATCACGGACGTGAAGATTTTCCCGGTCGACGAGGAAAAGCTGAAGGCGTACGTCAGCATCACGCTGGATGGATGCTTCGTGGTCCGCGACCTCAAGGTGATCCAGGGCACGGCCGGGCTGTTCGTCGCCATGCCGGCGAAGAAGCGGAAGGACGGCACCTACAAGGACATCGCCCACCCGCTCAATACCGACATGCGCGAGCGGATGGAGCGCGTCATCCTGGACCAGTACCAGCGCAGCACGGCCCGGCTCGGCGCGGCGTAGCCCCGGCTGGCCGCTCGCCGGACTTCCACATCGGGCGGCGGTGGTCTAGGTGAACAGCCACATCTCACCCATGCCGACGGCGCGCGACTTCAAGGTCTTCGCTGGAAACTCCAACCTCCCGCTCACCCGCCGGATCTGTGAGCACCTGAAGCGACCGCTGGGGAAGGCAGAGGTGGGCCGGTTCTCGGACGGGGAGATCCAGATCGAGATCGGCGAGAACGTCCGCGGGCAGGACACCTTCATCGTCCAGTCCACCTCCCCGCCGGCCAACGACCACATCATGGAGTTGCTGATCATGTGCGATGCGCTCAAGCGCGCCTCGGCACAGTCGATCACGGCGGTCATCCCCTACTTCGGCTACGCGCGGCAGGACCGGAAGGTGGTCCCCCGGACGCCGATCACCGCCAAGCTGGTGGCCGATCTGCTCGAGTCCGCGGGCGCCACCCGCGTCGTGTCCATGGACATGCACGTGGCGCAGATCCAGGGCTTCTTCCACATCCCCTCGGATCACCTGTTCGCCTCCCCGGTGTTCCTCGAGGACATCCGGCGCACCTTCCCGGCGACTGACGAGCTGGTCCTCGTCTCCCCCGACGCCGGCGGCGTGGAGCGGGCCCGCGCCTACTCCAAGCGGCTGAACGCCACGCTGGCGATCGTCGACAAGCGGCGCACGCGTGCCAACGTCTCGGAGGTGATGAACCTCATCGGCGACGTCCGCGGCAGGGACGCGGTGCTCATCGACGACATGGTGGACACCGGCGGTACGCTCACCCAGGCCGCACAGGTCCTGAAGTCCGAGGGCGCGCGCCGCGTGGTCGCTTACGCGGTGCATCCGATCCTCTCCGGCCCGGCGGTGAAGCGCATCCAGGAGTCGGTGCTGGAGGAAGCGGTGTTCACCGACACCGTGCCGCTCGGACCCGCCGCCGCTGCCTGCACCAAGATCCGTCAGCTCAGCACGGCGCGCCTCTTCGCCGATGCGATCCAGCGCATCTACTCGGGCGACTCGCTGAGCTCGCTGTTCGTGTAGCCGGCGTCGCACCGCCGCCTCCTCTCTCGCGCATGCGCCCACCCGCGGAGTGCGGGCAGCGGACGGTCGTTGGCGGACGCGGCAACCTTCCGTCATACTCGGAAGGCTGGATCCCGGGTCGGTCCGGGGGGAGCGCGGGCTCGGGGTGCGAGCGCTCCGCCGTGGACCACAGCGGGCTCTCGTCGTGGAGAGAGGATGCCTGCCCGGAGTCGAGCGAAGACGGTGCTGATCGTCGAAGACGATCCGGACATCCGCGAGGTTCTCGAGGAGATGATCGACGCCGGCGGTCACGCGGTGGTGACCGCGACCAACGGCGCCGAGGGCCTCGCCGCGCTGGCGCAGGTGGATCCGCCGGCCTTGGTGCTGCTCGACCTCATGATGCCGGTGATGAGCGGCTTCGCCTTTCTGGAAGAGCTGGCGCGCAGGAAGGATCGCGCCGGCGACAAGGTGCTGCTCATCAGCGCCAACGAGACGGTCGAGCGCGCCGCCCAGCTCCCGGGAGTGGTGGGCTACGTCAAGAAGCCCTTCGACCTGGACGAAGTCCTGGCGCTGGTCGAGAAGTATCTCGAGTGACCGCTTCCCGCAGCGCGGTGCGAAGTGCCGCCGCGGATGCCGGGCGCGAGCCGGGGTCGGTCGCGAGACAGTCC
>DASROG010000272.1:0-13975 GCA_035646995.1 Myxococcaceae bacterium | reverse complement strand
GGACCAGGGTGACTAGGACCGCGCCCTCGAGCAGGTTGTGGCCCACGGTGCGGAGCGTGGTGCCCACCAGGTCGGTGCGGTCGTAGAACGGGTCGAGCTTCACGCTCTCGGGGGCGAGGCGCCGGTCGATGTCGTGGACGGCCGCGCGGATGCGCTGCAGGACAGCCGAGGGGTTCTCGCCCCGGCGCATCAGCACCACGCCCTGGACGGTGTCCATGGACTCGTTGCGGCTGACCACGCCCTGGCGGGGTGACCAGCCCTCGGTGACCGTGGCCACGTCCTTGAGGAAGACCGGCGTGCCTTCCTCGGTGGCGAGGCGCACCGCCTTGAGGTCCTCCACGCTGGTGAACAGGCCCTCGCTGCGGATGACGAGCTGCTCGGCGCCCCGTTCCAGCACGCCGCCCGAGGCGTTCACGCTCCCGTTCCGGATCCCCTGCTCGAGCGAGGCCAGGGTCAGCCCGTGCGCGGCCAGCCGCGACGGGTCGGGCTGCACATGGATCTCCCGCTGCAGCCCTCCGATGCTCACCACGTCCGCCACGCCGTTGACCCGGAGGAACGCCGGGCGCACCACCCAGTCTTGAAGGGTGCGGAGCTTCATCGGGTCCCCGCCAGCTCCCGCCAGCGTGTAGCGGTAGACCTCGCCGATGGGGGTGGCGTACGGCCCGAGCTGGGGGACGATGCCGTCGGGCAGGTCGGTGTCGCGGAGCCGCTCCAATACTTGTTGTCGGGCCCAGAGCCCGTCGGTGCCGTCGTTGAAGGTGAGGGTGACGAAGGAGAGACCGAACAGCGACAGGTTCCGCAGGCGGAACAGCTGCGGGATGCCGTTGAGCGCGCGCTCCAGAGGCAGTCCCAGCTGGCGCTCCACCTCCTCCGCCGGCTGCCCCGGGTAGAGGGTGATGACCTGGACCTGGGTCTCGGTGGGATCCGGGAACGCCTCGACCGTCAGGTCGCGGAAGGACAGCCAGCCCCACACCGCGACGATGGCGGTGAGGGCGAGGACCGCCGCCTTGTTCTTGAGGGAGAAGTCGACCAGGTGCTCGAACACGGGGTCATTGCTCCAGCGTGAGCTGGTTGAGGAGGAGGATGGCCCCCTTGCTGACGTAGCGAACGCCGGGCTCGAGACCCGCGCGGAGCTCGACCTCGCCGCTGCGCTGGCGGCCGGGCACGATGGTGACCCGCTCCAGCTTGCCCTCGCCGCGGGAGACGAACACCACCGAGCTCTCGCCGTCGGTGACCACCGCCTCGGCCGGGACGCGGACCCGCTTCTGCGAGGGATCGGACTGGAGCTCGACGTCGACGAAGGCGTTGGGGCGGAGCGCGCGATCCTCGTTGGCGGCGCGGATGCGAAGCTCGACGGTACGCCGCTTGGGGTCCACCACCTCCGAGATGCGGTCGATGGTGCCCGCGCGGGTCACCCCGCCGGCGCGGGTGTGGATGACGACCTTTCCCCCGACCCGAAGGTCGTAGGCGTCGCTCTCCTGGACGTCGGCGAGGACCAGCACCTCGGACAGCTCGGAGATGCGCACCAGCGGGTGGTCGCCCGAGGGCTGAACCTCCTGGCTCGCCACCACGTCCAGGTCGACGACGGTGCCGGACCGCGGGGCCACCACCCAGAACAGGTTGTCCCCCTCGGGGGCGATGCGGAGCGACGAGCGCTTGGCGGCGGAGGCGCGGGCGACGAGCTCGGCCTCGTGCAGGTCGGCCTCGGCGGCGAGGGCGTCCTTCTCCGGGGCGGCGCGGATTTCCACCAGCTCCCGGGTGCGTGCCGCGATGCGCCGCTTCACCTCGACGTTGGCGCGCGCAGAGGCCATCTCGCGCTCGAGGTCCGCCCACGCCGCGGAGCGGACGTTGAACAGACGATCGCCCTCCTGGACCCGGTCACCGATGCGGACCAGGACCCTTTCCACGCGGCCGGGGAGGGGCGCGCTCAGCGAGGCGGTCCGCTTCTCGTCGAGGCTCACCCGCCCCGGCACCGGCGGGGGCGGCAGGGGCGGTGCCTCGGTGGCGGTGGCCAGCTCGACGTAGCGCCACTGAGGGGCCTGCTCCGGGATGTGGAGCGTGTTGCCCTGGACGGTGATGCGCCGGACGGACTCGGACGTCGCCTCGTGGCCCCGGAACAGGAGGACGCTCAGGAGCACCAGGGCGACGAGGGCGATGGCGGCCCCCACCAGGAAGGAGGGACGGCCGGCGCGGCGAAAACCAGCGAGCGCGCCGGAGCCTGCGTCAGGGGACATGCGGGATGCTCTCGGGCAAGGGGGGCAGCTCGCCGGCGGCGCGGGCCTGCGCGACGGTGAGGTGGAAGGCGAAGAGGTCGAGGTCCGCGGCGTCGAGCTGGAGGTCGCCCAGCGTTCGCCGCGCAAGGAGGAGGTCCGGCAGTGGCGCGCCGCCCCGGGTGACGGCGCTCTCCAGCCGCTGCACCACGTCGCGGGCGAGCGGCAGCGTCCGGTCCATGAGCCGGCTGCGCCGGTCGAGCGCCGCCTGCCGCTGCCGGGCGAGCGAGTCGAGATCGCGGGTGCTCGCCGCTCGAAGGAGCAGCTGCGCCTGCGTTGCGGCCTCGGCCAGCGCGGAGGCGGCCCTGGCATCGGCCTGGCCGTGGTCGAAGAAGGGCAGCGGGAAGCTCACCCCGACGAAGAGGCTCTGGTGCTGGCCTCCGCCGGTGACGAGCTGGTCCAGCACGTAGCCCACCCGGAAGGTCGGGTCGGGAATCCACCGGTTGTGGGCCAGTGCGAGACTGGAGCGGGCTGCCGCCTCCTGCGCCTGGAGCGAGCGGAGGTCGGGCCGGGCATCCAGGTTCGTGGCAGGAGGGGTCGCCGCGAGCCTGCCGGTGAGAAACGAACGCGCGGTGTCGGGCGTTCCGAAGGGCCTGCAGGGCGTGCCGACGGTCTGGGTGCAGAGGAGGAGCGCGGCGGAGAGCCGCTCACGCTCCTGCCCGAGGTTGGAGGCGTACTTCTCGGCCTCGAGGACCGCGCGGTCCACGTCGAGCCCGGCGATGTCACCGCGCCTCTGTCGCTCGAGCTGGAGCTCGGCGAGGCGCTGCGCGTCGTGGACGGTCTCCTCGAGCGCTCCGACGCGGATCTCGGCGGTGGCGACCTCGGAGATGCGCTCCAGCAGGTCGAACCAGCGCTGGCGGAGAGTTTCGATGGCGTCGAGGAGCGCGGCGTCCCGTCCGGCGCGGCTGGCGGCCTGGCGCGGGCCACGCTTGCCGATCTCCAGCGGCTGGTTGAGGGTGAAGGTGTAGTTGGGGACCTCGGTCAGCTTGTCGAGGCCGGGCGGGTTGGTCGGGCCGATGGCCAGCGTGCCCCACTGAAAGTCGAAGCCCGGATTGGGGAAAACTCCGGAGCGAGTCACCTCCGCCTCGGCCTGACCGAGCTTGGCGCGCGCGGCGACGAGCTCCGGCGAGCGGGCCCACAGCAGCTCGACGAGCTGCAGATCTGCCGGGGAACTGGAAAGGTCGAGTGACTCCGGACTCGCCGCGGTGGCGGCGAGAGCCGAGATCAGGACCCAGGCGGGCAGCGACACGGCGCCGCGCAGAGCAAGGAGCTTGCCACCTGAAAAATCAGGCGCTTGCGGGGCCGTGGTGCCGAGAAAGTGCCAGTTGCTTGCAAGGCCGGCTGAAGCGGGGTTTCAGCGGCCAACTCACCGCTCCGACGGCGCCGCACATCGACCCCGATTCGCCGCGAGCGCGAGCGATTCTCGACGGATGGTTGTCCCCTCTGCGAGGATGCGCACCGGTGGCGATCCGACCGAAGGCCCGACTCGACCAACTGCTCGTCCAGCGGACTGGAGCGGACACGCTGGTCTACGACGAGCGAACCCACCGAGCCCACAGTCTCGATGCCCGCGCGGCTCGAGTGTGGGAGCTCTGTGACGGGACACGCACCGAGAAGGAGATCGCCGTGGCCTACGGCGAGGGCGCCCCCGGCGCGGCAGTGGTGAGTTGGACCCTGGGCGAGCTGGAGAGATCGGCGCTCCTCGAGGACGACGGTCACGCAGCGCGTGCCGCGCTGAGCCGGCGTGCGCTGATGAAGACCGTGGGACTGGCGGCCATCCCGGTGATCGTCGCCATCACCGCGCCCCGGGCGCGCGCGGCGACCTCATGTACGACGGTCGGTCAGCCATGCACGACCACTGCGAACTGCTGCACCGGGCTGGTCTGTACGCCGCCCCCCGGCCCCGGTATCTGTCAGTGACCCCGGCCGCCCCGCCGCTCGCGGCGGTGCTGCGCGAGACCTTCCGGGCCGCGCCCGTGGCTCCGATGCCCGTGTCCGCCCACCTGCTTCAAGTGGCGGAGGTGACCGGGGTGGAGGCGCTCGTCCGCCGGCGCACCGGCAAGGGTCCGTCGGAGACCGAGCGCTTCCAGAGCCTCGAGTTCCTGGCGCGAGAGCGATGGCTCGCCTCAGCGTTCTCGGCCTTCCAGGCGCACGGGATTCGCGCGGCGACGTTCAAGGGCTGGGCGGTGGCGCGACTCTATGGAGGACCGGGACTCCGACCAGTTGGAGACGTGGACCTGGTCGTTCACGCGAACGACCTCGACCACGCACGTTCCGTTCTCGCCGGCCTCGAGGGAGGACAGGACGTCGACCTCCAGTCGGACCTCTCCCGGTACCTGCCGGACAGACGCGTCGAGGCGCTGCTTGAGGCCTCGGAGGAGGTCGCGGTTCCGGCAGGACGAATCCGGGTGCTCGGACCCGCGGATCATCTCCGGCTGGTCTGCCTTCACCAGCTCCACCACGGCTCCTGGCGCCCGCTGTGGCTCTGCGATGTAGCGGTGTTGCTCGAGTCCCTTCCGGCGAACTTCTCCTGGTCGATGTGCCTGGCCAGCCGCCGCCACCTGGGAGAGGGGGTCCTGGCCTGCGTCCAGCTCGCCTGCGAGTGGCTCGGAGCAAGTCCTGAGGTGCCCCCTCCGGCCTTCACCGTGCCCGCGTGGTTCCGCGGCGCGGTCGCCCGGGCATGGGAACGTGGCCACCGGCCGACCCCGGAGCGCATCGAAGGAATCTCCTGGGCGCGCCTTCCCGCGGCGCTCCGCGATCGCTGGCCTGACCCACTCTCCTCGACGCTGCACCTCGACGCTCCCTTCCACGGGGTGCCGAGGCTTCCGATCCAGCTCGCCGAGCTGGTTCGCCGCGGCTCCTGGCACGCACTTCGCCGCTTTCGAGCTCGCCCCGAAGCGCATGCGCACTCGAACCGCATCGGCTGAGGCGCCGCTGGGCCTCGGACGCGCGCACCTCCACCCCCCGGGGCTCACAGCTGCATTTTTCGAGCGTGCCCACAACCGGAACTCAGGTGCGACCAGACCCACGCCTCGTCGTGCGACCCGCTCGGTCGCAACGCGCATCCTCGCGCCGAAGCCCTTCTTCGTGCTGGCGAAAAGCGTGCAATGCTTCGCCCGGGGAGCCTCTTGATGAGCGCACACCGCAAGAATGGATTTCCTCGCGGGTCTAGCGAGGTTCGATGGGGGTTCGTGCCAGCGACTCGCTGGATTCACCTGACCTTCGTCGCGGCAATGCTCGCCTCGCCGAGCGCCCTCGCCGTGGCCCGGACCTTCCGATTCAACTCCGGCGCCTGGAACACCGCCAACAACTGGAATCCCGTGCCTCGGACGGTTCCCACCGCCGCGGACACTGCGACCATCTCTCGAGCCGTAGCGGGGACGATCACGGTCGCCGGCACGAATGCCAGCGTCCTCGGCCTCATCTTCGGAGGGACAGCGACGAGCACCGTGAGCTGTACCGGCACCACGATGACCGTGGGCGCGAGCGGGCTCACCATGACCGGCGCGGCCACGGCGAACCAGGTCATTGCCTGCCCCACGACGCTGAGCGGAACCGTCGCTCTGAACGGCACGGGGGTCGGAGTCACCATCAGTGGCGCGGTCACCGCGACCACCCTCACCACCACCGGCGTCGGCTCGCTCACCCTGAGCGGCGGGGGCAATGCCGGCGCCTTGACCGTGAGCTCGACAGGAACCCTCACCCTGGGTGCGAACCTGAACGCCACCTCGCTCTCCGTTCCCTCGGGCGGCGCGGTCGGGGTCAACTTCTCCGCGGCGACGACGGTCTCGGCACTGACCGTCAGCGGCAACGCCACCCTCGCCGGGTCGATCAACGTGACGAAGAGCGGCGGGGTCACCATCACGCCTGGCTCGTACGCCATCGTGACCTCGACCGGCGGAACGCTGAACACCACCGGCATCTCGATCGGAGGCACCCCCTCAGGAAACGGCTTTGGCCTCCGGCAGTCAGGGAACACCCTCTTTCTCGACGTCTTCGTGCAGGCGGTCCAGGTGGACACGGTCGCGTCCACGACCGGCACCTGCGCCTCGAGCCTGACCTGGCAGCACACGGTCGGTGCGAACACGTTCGACCGCTACCTGGTGGTCGGCATCTCCACTGGCTTCGCCGGCGCGACCACCGGTCCGAGCGCCGTGACCTACGGGTCCCAGACGATGAGCCAGCTCGGAGCCGACAACGCCGGCACGACACGGGTGTTCCTATTCGGGCTCGTCGCTCCAGCCCGTGGCACCAACACCATCACCGTCACCTGGAACGCGGGGAGCTGCTTCGCGGTGGCAGGCTCCGTCTCGTATACGGGAGTGAACCAGGCCACGCCGGTCGGAACGGCGGTGGTCGGCGTCGATACGCCCGCAGGAACGGCGACGGTGAACGTCACCACGGTGCAGGGCGACAAGGTGTTCTCGGTGCTCTCCTCGAACAACTCCGCCACCTCGGCGACTCCGGTCCAGACGAGCGCCATCGTGCGCTGGAACACCCTAAACAGCACCGAGCTCGGGGCCGCCGACACCTTCAACGTGACCAGCCCTGGAACGACGACCATTTCCTGGAACCTGACTCCGGCCACCGCCAACCTGTGGTCGCTGGTCGCGATCCCCATCCACGCGGCGAATCCCACCCGGGCGAGCACCGGGACACCCGAGCTCAGGCTCGCCGGCGGAGCCGCCGCTGTCTCGTGGAAGCTCGAGCCGGGGTCCGACGTCGTCGGCTTCCGCGTGTGGCGGGACTCCGCGGGGCTGCGTCAGCTCCTGACACCCGACCTCGTGGCTGGACCGGTCCTCACCAGTCGCGCCACTCTCCTCGCCGGCTCCGACGTGGGCTGGGTGGATGTACGGCCGATCGCGGGCGCCCAGTACTGGGTAGAGTCGCTCCATCTCGACGGGACCACCGAGCTCCGCCGGGCCACCCCCGCCGCCGGCAAGGCTCCGGCCTTTGCCTCCGCTGTCGTCGGACAGC
Organism: Myxococcaceae bacterium; assembly: GCA_035646995.1. Taxonomy (GTDB): domain Bacteria; phylum Myxococcota; class Myxococcia; order Myxococcales; family Myxococcaceae; genus RPRB01. Next base: position 6,728 of record DASROG010000272.1, on the reverse strand, counting down.
CGCCGAGCCTGCTCCGGGACGACGCGACGCCCCGGATCTCAGCCGCGGATCCGCCGCTTCTCCGGCGGGTGCCCGTGCTCCGGGAGCTCCAGTGGCAGCTCGCGGAGGAGCGCACGGTGAAGCTGGTGGTCTCCCGCACAGGGATGGTGCGCGTTCCGGCCGAAGCCCTCTTCGCCTCGGGTGTGCCGGTGGGGACGTCGATCTCCTCGATCGAGTTGTTCCGGGAAGCGCGCCAGGTGCCGCGCACCGTGCTCGCAGCGAACGGGGCGACGCTTCAGCCCGGCGACGCGGTGGAATTCTACGGCCGCGGCATGGAGACGCGCTACTCGGGGGCGGCGGTCTACTGGCTGAGGGCGGGTCGGGGTGTCGGCCGCGAGATCCCCGTCTCGGGCGCCTCTCCGGTGGAGGCAGGAACCACGAGCTCACTCGCCGCAGCCGAGATCCGCGAACGGCTGGTCTGGTTCGGCGCGCTGAGGAACGGCGATGCCGAGAAGTTCTTCGGGCCTGCCGTTTACTCGCAGGCCCGCCAGCGCACGCTGACGCTCGAGGGGCTCGACGTGTCCGCTCGGGGCGCGCGGCTGCAGGTCGCGCTCCAGGGCGTGACCCAGGTTCCCCATGAGGTGAGCCTCACGCTCAACGGGCTACCGGTGGGCACCGTCCGCTATGACGGCCAGACGCTAGGCACGGCCAGCGTCGATCTTCCACCCGGGGCGCTGGTCCCCGGAGACAACGTGGTCGGGCTCGTCGCTCCCGGAGCGTCCGACGTCTCTCTCGAGCAGTACGTCCGCATCGTGTACCCACGGTACAGCGCGCGCGGCTCCGGCGCGCTGGAGCTCACCCTTGCCGGCGGGAGCGCGACGCGCCTCGACGGCTTCGACCCGGCACTGACCCGTGTCCTGGACATCACCGATCCCGACCTCCCAGTCCGGCTGATCACCTGGGAAGCCGGGGGCACTGCCGCGGTCATGGCCGCGGGCAGCGGGAACCGGCGGCTGCTCGCGTTCCTGCCCGAGGATGCCATCGCTCCGGACTCGGTGAGCGCGAACCAGCCAAGCAGCTGGCACTCGGCGGAAGGGGCGGATCTGGTGGTCATCGGCCCCTCGGCGCTCTTCCCCGGCCTTCAGCCGCTGGTGGATCGGCGGCGTGCGGAGGGACTCGGAGTCGCCCTCGTCGACATCGAGGACGTGCAGGACGAGTTCGCCTCGGGCGAGAAGAGCGCGGAGGCAATCCGGGGCTTCCTCAGCCAGGCGCTGAGGAACTGGTCCATCCAGCCGCGCTGGGTGATGCTCCTCGGCTCGGCCACGTACGACCCCCGGAACTACCTCGGGCTGGGTGGCGACTTGGTGCCGAGCGGCATCGTCCAGACCGATGCCCTCGAGGCGGCCTCGGACAGCTGGTTCCTCGCACTGCCCGAGGCCGACGCGGTCTCCATCGGACGGCTTCCGGTCCGGACCCTCGCCGAGACCGGGGCGGTGGTGACGAAGATCCTCGGTCGCCGCACGGCCGATGCGCGTTCGCCGGTGCTGCTGGTCTCGGATGCACGAGGGACCAGCGACTTCCCCGAGATGACGGCGGACCTCCGCGCCGACCTGCCCGAGGCGAGCGCGACGGTGCTCATCCGTGGTTCGCAGCCCGACGATGCTCTCCACCAGCAGCTCCTCGATGCGGCCCGCGCCGGTCCGGCCCTGGTCAACTACACCGGCCATGCGAACGAGACGTTTTGGTCGGGAAACCTCCTCACCGTGGATGACGCCTCCGCCCTCGCCGGGGGTGGAACGAGCCTGTGGATCCACATGACGTGCATGACGGCGTTCTTCCAGGATCCGCACCGGCAGAGTCTGGTGGTGGCCACGCTCGTCACCCCGGGCGGGGGCGCCTGGGGAAGCTGGGGCAGCACCGCGATGACGTACCCGTCGGAGCACCCGATGCTCGATCGGGCCCTGGTGAGGGCGCTGCTGGTCGACGGGATGACGCTCGGCGAGGCCACCCGTGCGGCCCTCTCCGGCACGTCGGACGCCGATCTGCAGTCGACCTTCGTCTTGCTCGGAGACCCGAGTGCCCGGGCGGTGTCCACGCATTCCGCCGGACTCCAGATTTCGCCGCGCTCCGGAGCGCTCGGTTGCAGCAGCCCGGGCTCCGGTCTCAGCAGCCTGGCGCTCCTGGGTCTCGTGGCAACCTGGATCGCCGCGGCGCGCCGCCGGAGCCGAGTCACCGCCCGGCGCTGAGCGGCGTTGCTTCGACACCGGCCACTGACACCGGAGGAGTTCTCGCACCCAGGAGCACCGGATGGCCTCCATCGGGCTGGGAGAATGAGACCCATCGGTACTGCGTTCCCACGCTGGACGGCGGTCCGTCCGGAGTCGTCCCGGGTGCATTGGGCTGCTCCGCTCTGCCGTCGCTGGGCGCTTGTGCTCGCACTTCTCGGTGGCGGGAGCGGACTCGCGGCCCCGGTCAGCTGGACCGGTGGCGCTCCGGCCGATAGCTGGAACGATGGCAGGAACTGGAGTTCGGGCACGGTGCCCGGTCCGGGCGATGACGTCACCATCGCTCCGCCGGATGGAGTGAACGTCATCGTCGACCGGAACGGTTCCATGCACAGCTTGACCCTCGGGGCGGGGGTCACCCTGACCGAGCGGGGCAACCGGACGCTCACCGTCCTGGGCGGATCCACCACGGTTTCGGCGGGCGACGTGACGCTGGACGTGGACCTCGCCGGCACGACTCTGGTGAAGAGCGGCGCCGGAACCCTGACTCTCTTACAGCCGGCGGCGCTCAGCGGCGCGGTCACGGTCTCGGCGGGGCGGCTCGCTCTCCAGGACAGCCTCGACGCCGCGAGCCTGGCGCTCGCGGCTGGAGCAACGCTGGGAGTGTCGTTCACCAGAAGAACCGCGGTCTCGGCGGTGAACCTGAACGGGAGTGCGACGCTCGCGGGTGCCCTGGATATCGACGCCCCGAACGGGATCAACCTCGGGCGGTCGCCGTTCACGGTCGTGAGCTCGTCCGGTGGAACGGTCGACATCACGGGCCTCTTCCTCGGGTCGGCCCCCACTGGCTACGCGTTCGGCTTCAGGGTCGTCGGAACCTCTTTCGTGCTCGACGTGGCGCGGCAGCCGATCGCCGTCGACGGCACGGGAAGTGCCACCGGCACCTGTGGGTCGACCCTCAGCTGGCTTCACACGGTCGGTCCGCAGGCGAACGACCGGTACCTGCTGGTCGGCATCTCCACCGGAAACGCGGGCGGAAGCGTGGCACCGACCTCGGTGACGTACGGCGCGCAAACCCTCGGCCTCCTCGGCAGCGCCTCGAACGCAGCAGGCTCCTCGCGGGTGTTCCTCTACGGGCTGCTGGCACCAGCCCGGGGCGCGAACACCATCACCGTCGGCTTGCCTGCGGGCCCGTGCGCGGTGGTCGCCGGCTCGGTCTCGTACACCGGAGTCAACCAGGCCACGCCCACCCGCACTGCGGCCTCCACCGGTGGGGCGGGGAACACGGGCGCGGTGACGGTGAGCACTGGTCAGGGCGACAAGGTCATCTCCGTCGTCTCCTCGAACACCGCCGCGTCCGGGACGCCGCAGACGGGCGCCACCATCCGCTGGGCAGCGAGCCGGGGAACGGAGCTCGGGGCCGCCTCCACGGTGAGCCGTACGGGCACGGGGACGCTGGCCATCACGATGTCCTGGACGCTGGGGCCTCCCGGGTCCAGCGAGTGGGCCCTGGTCGCCATCCCGATCCGTGCCGTCAACCCCACCCGTGCCGCCGAGCATGCTCCAGTGGTGCGTCGATCGGCCCAAGGCGCAAAGATCTCCTTCCGTGCCGGTCCGTCGTCCGATCTGGTCGGATTCCGGATCTGGCGGGACTCGACCCGAGGACGGGAGCTGCTGACCCGTGGCCTGGTCGCAGGACCGGTGCTCGTCAGCCGCGCGACATTGCTTGCCGGATCCGACCTGGACTGGGTCGACCTGCGGCCGGTGCCCGGTGGTCGGTATTGGGTCGAGGCGCTCCGTCTCGACGGTGCCACGGAGTGGGCCCCGGCCACCGAGACCGGCGGCGGAAGCCCCGCGTCCGCGTCCTCGCTCGTCGGAGAGCCCGCGGCCGTGCTGCGCGAGGAGAGCGCTGTCCGGATCGCGCCGGCCGATCCGCCCCGGCGCTCGACCGCCCCAGCAGCCCGGGAGGTTCAGTGGCAGCTCGCGGCCGCCGGTGTGGTGAAGATCGTGGTGGCGCAGCCCGGCGTGGTCCGTGTCTCCGCGGAAACATTGTTCGCGGCGGGCATGCCGGCGAGTTCGGTTGCCTCTTCGGTGCAGCTCTTCCGCGGCGGACGTCCCGTGCCGCGGCGCGTGCTTGCAGCGGATGGCAGGAGCCTCCGCCCCGGCGACGCGGTCGAGTTCTACGGGTATGGGATGGACACGCGGTACTCCGGGTCAGCGGTGTACTGGCTCACCGCCGGTCGGGGAGCCGGCCGCGACCTCGGGTTGCAGAGCCCGAGCACCACCGAGGTGGGCGCGACCACGTTCCTGGCCGCGGCGGAGATCCGCGAGCGGCTGATCTGGTTCGGTGCCGTCCAGAACGGCGACGCGGAGAAGTTCTTCGGGCCTGCAGTGTACTTGCAGCCCCGGGAACGGACACTGACCTTGGAGGGCGTGGACACCTCAGCAGCCGGCGCACGGCTGGAGGTGGCGCTCCAGGGCGTGACCGAGGTCCGCCACGAAGTGAGCCTCACCGTGAACGGCCTCGCGGTGGGGATCCTCGACTTCGACGGGCAGGCGCTCGGCGCGGCGCGCATCGACCTTCCGCCGGGCGTGCTGGTGCCCGGCGACAACCTGGTGGGGCTCGTGGCGGCCGGGAGCTCCGACCTATCGCTCGAGCAGTTCGTGCGCATCGTCTATCCCCGCCGTACGGCCCGGGGGTCCGGCGCGCTGGAACTCACGGTCCCGGGTGGCAGCGCCACGCGGCTCGAGGGCTTCGACCCCACGCATGCTCGGGTCCTGGACGTCACGGATCCCGATGTGCCCGTCCAGCTCGCGACCTGGGCAGCGCCGGCTGGTGGCACCGCGGTGACCGCGCCAGGCATCGGGCCCCGGAGACTCATTGCCTACCTTCCGGAGGACGCCACTGCGCCGGCCTCGGTCGCCGCCGATCGCCCCAGCAGCTGGCACTCTGCAGAGGGGGCGGATCTCGTCGTGATCGGTCCGTCCGGGCTGTCCACGGCCGTCCAGCCGCTCGCCGACCGTCGGCGCGCCGAGGGGCTTTCGGTGGCGGTGGTGGATATCGAGGATGTGCAGGACGAATTCGCCTCGGGCGAGAAGAGCGCAGAGTCGATCCGCGACTTCCTCGCGCACGCACTCCGGACCTGGCCCACTCCGCCCCGCTGGGTCCTCTTGCTGGGTTCAGGGACGTACGACCCTCGTGACTACCTCGGCCTCGGCGGGGACCTCGTACCGACCGGCATCGTCCAGACCGAATCACTCGAGGCAGCGTCCGACAGCTGGTTCCTGGACGTTCCCGGTGCGGAAGCCGTCTCGATCGGGCGATTGCCCGTCCGGACAACGGCCGAGACCGAGGCCGTGGTGGCCAAGATCCTCAGCCGGCGGCCGGCGGATGCCCGATCGGCGGTGCTGCTGGTCTCTGACGCGTCGGGGACGAGCGATTTCCCGGAGATGACGTCCGATCTGCGCGCCAATCTCCCCGGGGCGCTGACCACCGTGTTCGTCCGGGGTTCACAGCCGGACGACGCTCTCCACCAGCAGGTCTTGGAGGCCGCGCGCGCCGGTCCGGCACTGGTCAACTACACCGGCCACGCCTCGGAGACGTTCTGGTCCGGCAATCTCCACTCGATCGACGACGCGCCCGCGCTCGCTGGCGGTGGCACGAGCCTCTGGGTCCACATGACCTGTCTCACCGCGTTCTTCCAGGATCCCCGGCGCCAGAGCCTTGCGGTCTCCACACTCCTGTCACCGAGTGGAGGGGCATGGGGCGCCTGGGGCAGCACGGCGTTGACGTATCCCTCGGAGCACCCGATGCTCGATCGGGCACTGGTGAAGGCGGTGCTGGTCGACGGGAGGACACTCGGCGAAGCCACCCGCGCGGCGCTCGACGGCACGTCGGACGCCGATCTTCAGTCGACGTTCGTCCTGCTCGGCGATCCGAGCGCACGGGCTGTCGGCACGAGCTCTTCGGCGCTTACAGGACCGGCCCCCGGCTCGTCGAGCGGACTCGGCTGCAGCACGCCGGGGAGGGCGAGCACCACCGTCGCGGCGCTGATGGGGGTTGCGCTCTGGCTCGGAGCCTCTCGGCGCCGCATCACCGACACCCGTCGGAGTTGAGGGGCCGACCCAGCCCGGGCGACCCGCCGGAGGTCAGGCGTCGCGCTAGTCCTCCAGCCGCTTGAGGAAGGTCGGGTAGCTGAGACCCAGCACCCGCGCCGCCTCCACCCGGCGTCCCCCGAGCTGGCCCAGCACATGCCGCACGTACCGCTTCTCGATGTCCTCCAGCGGACGCGGGTCGCCGGTCACCACGAAGCTGCCTGCGGGCGCCGAGCCCTCCACCGGCTCGCGCATCGTCTGTAGCAGGGACAGCGTCAGCTCGGGCCCGGGCTCGAGCACCAGCGCGCGCTCGAGCACGTTGCGCAGCTCGCGGACGTTTCCCGGCCACGCGTACGACGTCAAAAGGCGCGCCGCCTCGGGCGAGAGCCGCTTGCCGCCGCGGCCGTACCGCTCCGCGAAGATCCGCAG
>DASROG010000271.1:0-12744 GCA_035646995.1 Myxococcaceae bacterium | reverse complement strand
GTTCTTCGCCTGGGCCGCCGTCCGCCCGATGTGCACGAGAGAACGCAGATCGTCCACCAGCTTCACCGTCGCGGCGCGCTCCTTCTCGTCGTCGCTCCGCCGCGCGCCGGCCTCGAGCGCCCGGCGAAGGGTGTCCCCCTGCTCGAGAAGCGTCTCGAACTCCGCGAGCTCGCGCGTCTCGGGGTCCGCCTTGTCGGCGTGGTACGCAGCCTGCTCGGCGCGCAGCACCTTCACCTCGTCCGCCGAGAGCTCGGTGCGCTGGGTGATGCGCAGCGCCTCGGCGAGTCCGCTGGTCAGGTCCATGCAGCGGACGCTGACCGTCCCCTCGCTGGACAGCTCGAAGGTCACCTCGAGCGGCGTGTCCGCCCGGTACTTCACCCGGAGGTCGCTGAGCAGCACCTCGCCGAGCTTCACGTTCTCCTCGGCCTGGTCCGATTCGCCCTGGTAGATGACGATGCGGGCCTTGTTCTGTCCCCCGGCCGAGGGGAGGAACACCTCGCGGGCCACCGCCGGGATGGCGGTGTTCTTCCGGACCACCTTCCGGACCCCGCCGCCGTACACCCCGACGCCAAGCGAATGGCTCGCGACGTCGATCAGCAGCGTCTCCCCGTGCTGCGCGACGATCTCCGAGGCGTGCACCGCGGCGCCCAGCGCCACGACCTCGTCCGGGTTCACACCCACCACGGGCTGCTTCCCGAACAGCTCGGCCACGCGCTTCCGGATCAGCGGAACGCGGGTCATCCCTCCGACCAGCAGGATGATCTGGATGTCCTTCTGGCTGGAGCTTGCCTCCTCCATCATCTGCCTGGTCACGTCCAGGGAGCGCACGACCAGCGGCTCCACCTGGCGCTCGAACTCGGCCCGGGACAGCCGAACGTCGAGGTCCACCAGGGTGCCACCGGGCTCGTGGTCGCCGATTCCGGTGGCGGTGACGTGCGCCTCGTCGCTCTGCGAGAGATCGCGCTTGGCCTGCTCGGCGGCCACCCTGAGGCGCTGGAGCGAGATGGTGTCGTGCGCCGCCACCTCGCGCTGGGCGAGCGGCAGCTGCTCCAGCAGCCACTGCACCACCGCGGCATCGAAGTCCTCGCCGCCCAGCACCGGGTCACCGCCCGTGGCCTGGACCTGGAAGACGCCCGATTCCACCTCGAGGATCGACACGTCGAAGGTGCCGCCTCCGAGGTCGAACACCAGCGCCTTTCCCTCGAACTTCGAGGTCAGGCCGTAGGCCACCGCCGCCGCGGTGGGCTCGTTGACGATCCGCAGGACCCGGAGGCCGGCGATCTCCGCCGCCTGCTTCGTCGCCGCCCGCTGGTTGTCGTCGAAGTTGGCGGGCACGGTGATGACGCACTTGTGCACCGGACGGCCGAATTGGGCCTCGGCGTCGAGCTTCAGCTCCCCAAGGACCATCGCCGAGATTTGAGTGAGGGGCAGGACGCGTCCGGCGATCTTCGCTCGCACCTCGCCGTTCGGGCCTTCCATCAGCGGATAGGGCACGAGCGTCCGGGCCTCGTGCACGAGCTTCGGGCTCCAGCGGCGTCCGATGAATCGCTTGGTCGCGGCAGCCACGTCCGCCGGTCGGGAGATGGCGAGCAGCCGGGCATCCTCGCCGATGACTCGCTTTCCCTCGGGCGTGAAGCCCACCAGAGACGGGGTCAGCGAGCGACCGGCCCGGCTCATCAGGACCCGCGGCTTGCCGTTCTCCACCGTGGCCACGGCGCTCGTGGACGTCCCGAGGTCGATGCCCACCACCGGTTCGCGCATACGGGAGAGGGCCAAAGCGTCCCACGCCGCGTGGCGGTGGGAGCAAGGGCGTGCATGGGCGTTGCGACGGCCCGGGGGCGGGTGCTACACGCCCCGGTCCGTCATGGTGAACGTGTCCGTCGCCCGCCGTTACGCCCGCGCGCTTCTCGAGGCGAGCGCCCCCGGCGCCGTGGTCGGCATCGCCGATCAGCTGAGCGCGCTGGCCGGGCTGGTCGCGTCGAATCCGGCGCTGGCGGACGTCATCCGGAATCCCGCCTACTCCCGCGCACAGCGGCACGGGGTGGTGGACGGGCTGATCCAGCTCCTCAAGCCCGAATCGAACGTGCTTCCCAACTTCCTGCGCCTCGCGGTGGACCGCCACCGGCTCGCGATGCTCCCGGACATCGCCCGGCTGTTCCGGGACATGGCGGACGAGAAGGCCGGTCGGGTGCGGGGGACCGTGGTGAGCGCGGTTCCCCTGGACCCCCAGTCCATCCGGCAGCTCGAGTCGACACTGTCACACCTCGTGCAGAAGCAGGTGGTCCTCGATACTCGCGTCGACCGCGAGGTCCTGGGTGGTGTGAGCACCCAGGTCGGCTCGGTGGTCTTCGACGGAACGCTGCGCACCCAGCTCGACGATCTGAAGCGCGCACTTCAGAGTTAGATCGGCGCGGATGTAGGCAGCCCGTTTCCTGCTCCGGACGGTTGCCGGCTGCGCGCGAGTTTGTGGTTTCATCACCCGAGCAGTCCGGTCATCTCCTCCCCGGAGCCCGTGCGCATGCTCGAGGGCGATCCCCAAGGCCCTGTCCCATCCGTCGTGGGTGCCGCCGATCCGCTGATCGGCCGGATCCTGAACGACCGCTTCCGCATCCTCTCGCCGCTGGGCTCCGGCGGGATGGGGAAGGTCTACAAGGCGGTGCAGACGCCGCTCGACCGCGTGGTGGCGCTGAAGATCCTCAACCCCAACTTCCCGGCGGAGAAGGATCCAGCGTTCAAGCGGCGCTTCTTCCTCGAGGCCAGCCTCACCTCGAAGCTCCGCCACCCGAACACGGTGACCGTGATCGACTACGGGCAGACCGAGGACGGCATCTACTTCATCGCCATGGAGTACATGGAGGGGCAGACGCTGGCCGAGGTGCTGGCGCACGAGAAGACCCTTCCCTGGCGCCGGGTGCTCGACATCGCCCAGCAGATCTGCCGCTCGCTGCGTGAGGCGCACAAGCTGGGCGTCATCCACCGCGATCTCAAGCCGGCGAACGTGATGCTGCTGAACGAGGCCGACCACGACATGGTCAAGGTCCTCGACTTCGGGCTGGTGAAGTCGTTCCTCACTGCCGACGGCCAGATGGGCGATCCCGAGGTCACGCAGAACGGCGTCTTCCTGGGCAGCCCGCAGTACATGGCCCCGGAGCAGGCGCGGAACGTGGCGGATCCGCGGAGCGACGTCTACTCGCTGGGCATCCTCGTCTACCAGATGCTCTCCGGTCGCCCCCCGTTCCAGGGCAAGGACTACCTCGAGGTCATCTTCCAGCACATGAAGGAGCTGCCGCGCCCAGTGCGGGAGCTCAATGCCGCTGCCGAGGTTCCTCCCGAGGTCGAGGCGATGGTGCACCGCTGCCTCCAGAAGGACCCGGCGGCGCGCTACCAGTCGATGGACGAGGTGCTCGAGGCGCTGCGGGAGACCGCGCACCTCACCGGGATGAGCAGCATCTTCCCCGAGCGACGCACGACCACCGGCTCGGGACCGATGTCCACCTCGGGGATCCACGCACGGGCCGGCTCGGGACCGATGTCGACCTCGGGGTTCCACGCCCGCAGCATCTCGGGCCCGGTCACCGCGCCTCGCGCACAGGTGGACCGGGAGATCGAGATCGAGGACGCCGGCGAGCCGAAGAAGGGCGGCAAGCTCCTCCCGGCGCTGCTGTTCGTCAGCGCGGTCCTCCTCGGCTTCGTGGTGGTGTGGCTGCTCCTGCCCAAGGGCGAGCAGGCCCAGGTGGTGACCACGCCCCCACCCCAGCCGGCACCCGTTCCTGCCCCAGTGGTCGCCGCCCCGAAGCCGCCTGAGCCCGCTGCGGCGCCGGAGAAGAAGATGGTGCGGTTCCACGTCTCCACCGAGCCCGCGGGGGCGCACGTCTTCATCGGGCGTCACGACATGGGAACCACCCCGACCGTGTTCGAGATCCCGGCAGGCTCGGACGGGATGGCCAATGCCGAGATGGTGCTGGTGCTCGACGGCTACCCGACGCAGGCCATCACCTCCGGCGGCTCGGGCGACGTGGTGGTGAACGCCAAGCTTCAGAGGAAGGTCGTGATGCGCGTCGATAAGCCGGTGCCGCTCACCAAGCGCGAGGAGGAGCGCGAGCGTGAGGACGGCAAGGCGGCACCGGTGGCGGTCCGTTCCGAGTCGGGCGCCGCGGCGGCCGTGGCTCGTGGTGCGGCCACCCAGCCCCAGGCGCAGCCGGCCTCGCTCGGCGCGAGCGCGGCCAAGCCGGCGTCGGCGCCCGCCGCCGCGGTCGCGGAGGCGCCGCGCGACGTGGTGCCGTTCGGCGAGGGCATGACCCGTCCGGTGCTGCTCCAGTCGGGGCGGCCCATCACCTACACCCGAGAGGCGATCGCCGCCCGGGTGGAGGGAGTGAGCATCGTCCGCTGCGTCATCACCGCCGAGGGCGCGGTGGAGCGGTGCAAGGTGATCAAGCCGCTGCCCTTCATGGACGACGCGGTGCTCGAGCACCTCCAGTCCCAGCGGTTCCAGCCGGTCACCTACCAGGGCCACCCCGTCTCGGTCGGGTACAACTTCTCCGTCCGCCTGACCCTCCCCAGGTAGGTCCCGCGCCCGGCCAGCCGCCGACGCGCACCGGGCCCTCGAGCTCGCAGGGCGGTCGAGTCAGCTCCGAGGCGAGGCCGCCACGCCGGTCGGCGATCCACGATTCCTTCATGATTGTGGCGGGTTGGGGGACCGCGGCCCCGAACGAGGGAGTAACGAGGTGTTTGGCACCTCGGAGGGGGCACCTCCGGGGGCATTCGAGGGCGGCTCTGCACCTCCCTCCTCTCGGAGCCATTGCGGTTCGTGCCCAGCGACGTCGAGCGATGCTCGCCCGCCCGGTGCTTCGAGCGTCCCGGAGGCAGCCGACTCGTCGAGAACAGCGGCACTTCTCGCGGCCGGACCTCTCGTCCACCTGCCTCCTCTGCCGTTGCGAGCGCCGCACACCGATGGTAGAGCCCCCGCGCCCCTACGGGCTCCGAACCCGGGGGACGTGCACGCCGGGAGCAGGACCTCTCCGCAGCGGTTCCTGCCCACGTCCCCGAAGCGCTCCCGGCCCCGACAGACGAGACCATGGAAATCCGCGCCGACGAGATCAGCAGAATCCTTCGTGAGCAGATCCAGGACTACGGCAAGAAGGTTACCGTTGCCGAGACCGGGACCGTGCTCAGCCAGGGCGACGGCATCGCCCGCGTCTACGGCCTGGAGGGCGTCCTCTCCGGCGAGCTGGTCGAGTTCAAGAACGGGGTGAAGGGCCTCGTGCTCAATCTCGAGGAGGACAACGTCGGCGTCGCCATCATGGGCGAGTTCAGCGCGATCCGCGAGGGCGACACGGTCCGCCGCACCCAGCAGATCGCCTCGGTGCCGGTGGGGAAGGCGCTGCTCGGCCGGGTGGTGAGCGCGCTCGGCGTGCCGCTCGATGGCAAGGGCCCGATCAACGCCACCGAGACCCGCCGCCTGGAGATCAAGGCGCCCGGCATCGTGAAGCGGAAGAGCGTGCACGAGCCAATGGAGACCGGGATCAAGGCGCTCGACGCGCTGGTGCCGATCGGGCGTGGCCAGCGCGAGCTCATCATCGGCGACCGGCAGACCGGCAAGACCGCGGTGGCGATCGACACGATCATCAACCAGAAGGGCAAGGACCTCTTCTGCATCTACGTCGCGATCGGTCAGAAGCAGTCCACCGTGGCCCAGGTCGTGGAGAAGCTGAGCCGCTTCGGCGCGATGGAGTACACGACGGTGGTCGCGGCCAACGCCTCGGACTCGGCGCCGATGCAGTTCTTCGCCCCGTATACCGGCTGCACGATGGGCGAGTACTTCCGCGACAACAAGATGCACGCCCTGATCATCTACGACGACCTGTCGAAGCAGGCGGTCGCGTACCGGCAGCTCTCGCTGCTCCTCCGGCGGCCGCCGGGACGCGAGGCGTACCCGGGAGACGTGTTCTACATCCACAGCCGTCTCCTGGAGCGCGCCGCCAAGCTCTCCGACGCCGAGGGCGCGGGGTCGCTCACGGCGCTCCCGATCATCGAGACCCAGGCCGGCGACGTGTCGGCATACATCCCGACCAACGTCATCTCGATCACCGACGGGCAGATCTTCCTCGAGACGGACCTGTTCTACGCAGGCGTCCGTCCGGCCATCAACGTTGGCCTCTCGGTCAGCCGGGTGGGCTCCGCCGCGCAGATCAAGGCGATGAAGCAGGTCGCGGGCGGCATGAAGCTGGCCCTGGCGCAGTACCGCGAGCTCGCGGCGTTCGCCCAGTTCGGCTCCGACCTGGACAAGGCCACCCAGGAGACGCTCGCCAACGGAGAGCGTCTGGTGGAGATCCTGAAGCAGGGGCAGTACGAGCCGATGCCTCAGGAGAATCAGGTCCTCCAGATCTACGCGGCGACCAACCGCGACGACCCGAAGAAGCGCGGCTGGATCCGCGAGATCCCGACACCGGACGTGCAGCGGTGGGCGAAGGAATTCATCGACTTCGTCCAGTCGAAGTATCCGCAGATCCCTCAGGAGATCCGGGAGAAGAAGGAGCTCTCCAACGATCTCAAGGGAGGGCTCAACAAGGCCCTGACCGAGTTCAACGGGCTCTTCCAGCCGACGCAGGCGAAGAGCTAGCCGCGCGCGGCGAAGGGCGACTGGTCGAGGCGGGTCAGGAGATCCGCCGGGCCGTCGAAGATCGTCCGCGCGCCGGCGCCCCGGAGCTCCTCCTCCGGGAAGCCTCCGCACCGGAACCCCATCGTGGGAAGGCCCAGGCGCGAGGCGGCGAGCGCGTCCCACGGTGAATCGCCGACCACCCACGACCCCGGGCGCTCCTTGGATGGCGCCCGCTCGAGCGCCGCGGCGAAGATGTCCGGGTGAGGCTTGCTTCGCTGGACGTCGTCCCCGCTCGTGCTGCCCTCGATGAGGTCGGCCACCTCGAGCAGGCGAACGTAGAACTCCAGCTCTTCTTCCTTCGCCGACGAGGCGAGCACCGGAGTCCAGCCGCGCTCCCGCAGCGCGACGAAGAGCGAGCGCACCCCGGGAAAGGGCCGCACCTGCCGCATGTACCGGACCTTGTACCAGTCGCCCCGCCAGCGCTCGATCTCCTTGCCGCGCGCGGCGAGCTCGGCCGGCGAGAAGAACACCGGGAGCAGCTGGTCGCCCCCTTTTCCGATCTGAGATCGGATCACCTCGAAGGGAATGTCCTTCCCGAAGGCCAGGAACGCCTCGCGCCAGGCCCGGGCGTGGAGGTCGACCGAATCAAGGAGCGTCCCGTCGATGTCGAAGAGGATGGTCGGCATGGACCGCCACGGTGTGCACGCTCGTGGACGTCCGCAGTCGAGCCGGGGGGGACGTGCCCCATGGACGTGGCGCTACACTGTGCGGAATGCGACGGGTTCTCGAGCGCTGCGAGCTGCGCTCCTTCCGGCCTGAGGATGCGACTTCCCTCGCGCAGCACGCGAACGACATCACGGTCTGGCGGAACCTCCGCGACCTCTTCCCGCACCCGTACACGCTCGACCACGCCGTGGGGTTCATAGAGCACACCCGTGCGCAGCAGCCGGGATGTCACCTGGCCATCGTCATCGACGGACAGGCGGTGGGGAGCATCGGTCTCAAGCTCGGGACGGACGTCGAGCGAGTCTCTGCCGAGCTCGGGTACTGGCTGGGTGTTCCCTACCGCAGTCGGGGAGTGATGACCGAGGCCATCCGGGCGTTCACCGACGCAGCGTTCGAGACCTTCGAGCTGACCCGCATCTTCGCGCTGCCCTTTGCGCACAACGTCGCCTCGTGCCGTGTACTGGAGAAGGCCGGGTTCGTGCTGGAGGGCGTCCTTCGCCGCTCCTGCATCAAGGAGGGCCGCATCACGGATCAGCGGCAATACGCGCGGATCCGTGACGCAGCCGTCGACTGAACGTCGGGGCGGGAGGCGAGCCGGTCATCGGGCGGCTCGATGCCTTCGATCGAGATTCGTCCGAGCCGACGACCGTCGTCACGCTCCGCTCGACGAGCCGCCACCCACGCTTTTCCTTCGCGGGACTGGTCTCGGCGCGCGCCGGAGAGGGTTGATGCTTCGCTCACGCACGTCGCCGGATCGTCTTGCGGGCGACCTCTCTGCGTTCGGCAAGCACCTCGCGCTTCAAGCTCGCGGGCGAGGCCGTGGGAGCGCTGATCGGAACAGCGGCGGACATCAGCGCTCGAGTCGGGTGGGCCGAGAACGTCGCCGAGGCGCGCTCACGCACGCCGGAGCGACCCGATCCGGACCCTCACCACTTGAAGCTGCCGAGGATTCCTACGCCGCCGCCCGCGGTCCGGGCTCGGTGTCGCGCTGGTCGCGGCGACGGAGCGTTCCTACCACCGCGTCGATCCAGCGGTGGCTGATCCCGAAGTTCTTCTCCGGGTCGGCGAAGTGGTGCGCCATGTGGTGACCACGGATCGCCTTGCCCCACGCGCTGCGCGGGGAGCGGGCGTGGGTCGACCAGTGGGTGAAGTCGTAGAACAGGTAGCCGGAGACGAACCCCGCGAACCCGGGGATGGTCACCGCCGGTGCACCCGCCAGGTAGAGGCCGCCGCCGATGAGCAGCGCCAGCGGGATGCTCGCACCGAGCGGCATCACCAGCCGGAGCGGGTCGTCCGGGTACAGGTGGTGGTAGCCGTGGATGATGTCGTGGAGCTTCCGGGTGAAGGGGCCGTTCCCTTCCCAGTGGAACCACCACCGATGGATGCCGTACTCGGCCAGGTCCCACGCCACCCAGCCCAGCGGGAAGAAGACCGACACTGCAGTCCACCGGGTCAGTCCGTGGACAAGCCCGTAGGCCAGCAGCCCGATGACGAGCGGGACGTAGACCACGAACGGCGTGGCCGGGTGGATGTTCGAGGCGGACTCGAGAAAGTCGTTCTGGAACAGCCGGGTCCGGGTATGGCGGTGATACTCGAGCTTCATTCGCACCCCTTCCGCGCCCCTGCCTTTTGCTGCCCGGGCAGGCCCAAGTCAACCCGAACCGCGCAGTGCGTCAGAAGTGTAGTCGGAGGGCCCCGAAAGGCCAGACGATGGCTCATCGTGCAAGCACGCTGAGCGTCAAGGCCCCGAAGCTGAGGGCGAGGACCCACAGCCCCATCCGCCAGGGCGGAGTTCCGGTGGAGAGCTCATCGGAGACGACGATGGCCCCCACGGCGTGCACCCCGAGCAGCGCGATCAGGACCTGCTCGGCACGGCCTGGATCCGGTTGGGTACCGAGCCCGAGCAGACGGGTGATGGCCACGAACACTGCGGCCTGCTCGATCCGCAAGACGACGCTGCCCACCAGGGGCGCCCGGCTTCCGAGCGCCGCGGCGACCACGAGGAGCAGGAGGAGCGCCACCGACCCCAGTCGCAGCCAGACCTGCGAGCTCGGGGGTGATTGCTCGGCGCGCTGGAACATCACGCGCAACGCAAGCAGGAGGGCGAACAGCGCAGCCCACGCGGTGGCGAGGACCACCTCCCGGCGCGGCCCGCTCCTCAGCGCCCGACGCATCGGCCTCCCGCTCCGTGAGATCGTCCGGGGGCCGGCGCGGGCGCTGCATCTCGCCTGGAATCCCGGTGCATCGGATGAAGTCCTCCGCGGCGCGAGTTAGCACTCCCGCCGCACATCGTCATGGACGCACGTCCCGCTACGCCTTCCATTGCTCGCCCGAGCCTCCAGCCCTGGCTCTGGACCGGCTTTCTCGCGCTGGTGATGACGGTCCCGGTGCTTCGCTCCGCGCTTCCGACCCCTGTCCCGCCGCCGCCGGTGCTCGGTACGGTGCCGGAATTCCGGCTCGTGGACCAGACGGGCGCCCCGTTCGGGCCCGAGCGACTGTCCGGGCGCGTGTGGATTGCCGACTTCGTCTTCACGCGTTGTCCGGACGTCTGCCCGCGAATGACCGAACGGCTGGCTGGCGTCCACCGCGCGCTCGGAGAGCGTGCTGACGTGGTGTCGGTGAGCGTCGACCCGGCGTACGACACTCCCGAGCGCCTCGCCGCCTTCGCCCGCGCGCACGGTGCCGATTCTCCCCGCTGGCACTTCCTCACCGGCGACACCCGGCACGTGCAGGAGGCGGTGCTGCGCGGGTTCAAGATCGCCTTCAGCCGCGACTCCGAGGACATCACGACCATCACCCACGGAGTCCACGTGGTCCTGGTGGATGGCCGCGGGCGCATCCGCGGCTACTACGACTCGAACGACGGGGATGCTCTCGAACGGCTGGTGAGCGATGCACGCCGACTCGCCGATCGTCCTTCCAGCTGACTCGACGTGGATGGGCGCCGCGCACGAACCTCCGCCGGCGCGAGCACCGACGGCATGGCGTGCCAGTGCGGAGGGGACGTCGATCGAGCGAGCCACTCCTCACCGCAGCTGCACCCCAGGCGGGGAGGGTCTGACGAGACGTCCGGCTCGATCCGCGCTGGTCGAGCCCTGCGCGCTCACCGCCGCTTGGAGCCCTTCTTCGCCGGCCGCGTCTTCTTGGCCGGCTTCATCGTTCGAGCCGACTTCAAGCGCGGAGCAGCACGGCTCCGCTGCGCCGGCCGGGCCTTGGCCTTGGTTCTAGGAGGCCGTCCCGCGACCGTCTTCGAGGACTGCATCCGCGCCGACCCCGAGGGACGCGGAGGCGGCATCGCAGCGCGCCGCGCCGCCTCGGCCCGTCGGGCGGCGATCGCCTCGCGCATCCCTGGAGCATCCAGATTCAGCAGCCCCATCCGCAGACGGTAATGCAGGTCTTCTCGCAGCAGCCCCGCCTGGCGCGCGCTCGTCTCGGAGCGACCGAGCCCGAGGACCAGCTTCGGCCGTTCGTCGAGCGAGGTGAGGGTGCGGACCAGCAGCTGCTGACCGGCGTCACCGAGCGTGAGGAGGTCGGGGACGAAGAGCACCGCGCTCCGGACCATCAGCGCCGAGCCGAGCTGTTCGGGACGGGTCACCGTCACCAGCGGCCGGCCGCCTACCTCCGCGGCCTCCTGGGCCCACCCGGCGCGGTCCTGCGGCGCGCCACCCGACAGCAGCACGGGCGCGCGGTTCATGATCAGCTCCGACTCCGCGTACGTCGGTGCGTCCAAGGGCACCCCCGGGAGGGGCTCACGTGAGAGGCCAGTGTATGCGCGATGGCGGACGTTCGGGGGTCAGTGCGGGGGCTCGAGCTCCGTTCGGACGTCCCACAGTTCAGGAAAGAAGCGGACGTCCAGCGCCCGCTTCAGGAACGGCACACCCGAGCTGCCGCCGGTCCCGGGCTTGAACCCGATGATGCGGTGCACCGTCATCATGTGTCGGAATCGCCAGAGCTGGAATCGCTCCTCGACGTCGACCAGCTTCTCCGCCATCTCGTAGCCGTCCCACCACCGCTCGGGATCGGCGTAGACCGTCCGGAAGACTGCCACAACCCCCGGGTGAGGCTCGTAAGCCTCTGAAAAGTCTCGATCCAGTCGCTCCGGAGGCACCGGGAGACCCCGGCGGGCCAGGTGGCGAAGGAACTCGTCGTACAAGCTGGGCTCCCGGAGGTAGCGCTCGAGCCAGCCATGCACCTCGGGGCTTTGCCGGTGCACCAGGAGCGCGCTGGCATCCTTGTTTCCCAGCAAGAACTCGAGCGCCCGGTACTGCGCGGACTGAAAGCCGCTCGCCGGGCCCAGGACCGACCGAAACTCGAGGTATTCCGAGGGAGTGAGCGTCTCAAGGACGCTCCACTGCTCGAAGAGCATCCGCTGGATCTGCCCGGCCCGGGCGAGGATCTTGAAGGACGGCTCGAGCCGGTCCTCCCGCACCAGGGCGCGGGCCGCGGTGAGCTCGTGGATGAGGAGCTTCATCCACAGCTCGGACGTCTGGTGCTGGATGATGAACAGCAGCTCGTCGTGGTGCTCGGGCCGGCTCCTGGGCTCCTGGGCCGAGAGCAGCCGGTCGAGCCTCAAGTAGTCGCCGTACGTGGTCTTCCCCGCGAGGTCGAGCTTGAGCCCCGGGTCGGGGGTGCGGATGTTGGCCATGGGATCAGGGTACGCCCGGGGGTTGCGCCGGGCAGCCTGCCGAGGAATGACACGGTCCATGCACGCGCGCGAGTTCGGGGGGGCCCTCGCCTGGAAGACCCGCGCTCGGCAGGCGCTGGCGACCTCGCGCGGCCGGCTCCTGGACCTGCTTCGGCCCCTGCCGGCCGAGGTCCTGGTGGCCCAGCACTCCCCCATCATGTCCCCGGCCGTCTGGGACGTGGCGCACGTGGCCAACTACGAGGAGCAGTGGCTCGTCCGGGCGCTCGGTGAGCCCGGCTTGAGCGGTCCCGAGACCGACAAGCTCTACGACGCGTTCCGGACCCCCAGGCGCAACCGCGGGTCGCTCCCGCTGCTGGGGGTGGAGGAGGCGTTCGCCTACGCGGAGCAGGTCCGGGCGCGGGCGCTGCGCCGGCTCGAGGCGGTGAACGACGAGGACCTGGCCCGTACCGGGGCACTCCTCGATGGCGGCTTCGTGTACGGCATGGTGGCCCAGCACGAGCAGCAGCACGTCGAGACGCTCGTCGCGACCCTGCAGCTGGTCAGCTCAACGGCCCTGGAGCCTCTCCGCTCCGGGGTCCCGCGACCCGGGCGGGCAGTGCGCGAGGGCGAAGTGCACGTCCCCGCGGGGACGTTCGAGATGGGCACCGACGAGGCCTGGGCCTACGACAACGAGCGACCCCGGCATCGGGTGCACGTGCCCGCCTTCTTCATCGACCGTTTCCCGGTCACCAACGGGCAGTTCCTCGCCTTCATGGAAGACGGCGGTTACGCGAAT
>DASROG010000270.1:0-2672 GCA_035646995.1 Myxococcaceae bacterium | reverse complement strand
GCTCCCTCGCGACCCGCGAGACCTCCAGATCGCGTTCCTCGCCAGCTTCCTGGTCCTCGGAGTGGCCTTCCTGGGGCTACCGATCGAACCCTGGATGCCATCGCTGCTGCTGGCCTCCACCTGCGCCGTCCAGTGGGCCTGTGAGCGGCTCCTTCGCCTTCCCTCCAGCGGCTTCCGCTCTCCCCTCATCACCGGGCTGGGCCTGTCGCTGCTCCTCCGCACCGATGCGGTGTGGGTGCCGCCGCTGGCGGCCACCATCGCCATCGGGGCGAAGTACCTGATCCGCATCCGGGGCAAGCACGTCTTCAACCCGGGGATGCTGGGGCTGACCACCTGCATCCTGTTCAGCGGCCACGCCTGGTGCTCGCCGAGCCAGTGGGGCGAGGGCATGGCGCTGATGGCCTGGTTCGGCGTGCTGGGGCTGGCGGTGGTGTCGCGGAGCTTCCGCACCGACGTGAGCCTCGCCTTCCTCGGCAGCTGGGTGCTGCTCAAGCTGGGCCGGGTGCTGTGGCTCGGGCAGCGGCCCGCGGTGCTGGGGCATCAGCTGCTGGTGGGGAGCCTCATCCTCTTCACCTTCTTCATGATCTCCGACCCGAAGACCACGCCCGACCGGCGTTCGGTGCGCATCGGCTGGGGCATGGCCGTGGCGGTGCTGGCCTTCGTGCTCCAGCACCAGGCCTGGGTGATGAACGCACCGGTCTGGGCGCTCTTGCTGGCATCGCCGGCGGTGCCGCTCCTCGACCGGCTCTTCCCCTCTTTCCGCTTCACCTGGCCCTCCGGCCAGCACTCAGCCCAAGGAGTCGTCCCCGTGCCTGCCCCCGCCGTCCGCCGTGTGGCCCCGTTGCTGATCCTTCCTCTCCTCCTGCTCCTGCACCCCGCGCCCGCTCTCGCCTTCTGCGGCTTCTACGTGGGGAAGGCGGACACCCAGCTGTTCAACGACTCCTCCCAGGTGGCGCTGGTGCGGGATGGGAACCGCACCGTCCTCACCATGAGCAACGACTACCGCGGGCCGCTCACCGAGTTCGCCCTCGTGGTGCCGGTGCCCACGGTGCTCGAGCGCGAGCAGATCCACGTGGGTGACCGGAAGCTGCTCGAGCACCTGGACGCGTACTCCGCGCCGCGGCTGGTGGAGTACTTCGATCCCGACCCGTGCCGGCCAATCTACCCGATGTCCAAGGCCGCGCGCGCTTCAGCCGACACGATGGGGGGGCGCTCGGAGGCAGAGAAGAAGCGCGACGATGCGCTGGGGGTGCGGGTCGAGGCCAAGTACACGGTGGGCGAGTACGACATCCTGATCCTCGGGGCGAAGCAGTCGGAGGGGCTCGAGACCTGGCTCCGCGAGAACGGCTACCGGGTCCCGGCAAAGGCCGCGGCCGCGCTCCAGCCCTACATCCGCCAGGACATGAAGTTCTTCGTGGCCAAGGTGAACCTCCAGGCGCAGAAGGAGAGCGGCGTTCAGTACCTGCGTCCGCTGCAGATCGCCTACGAGTCGAAGAAGTTCATGCTCCCCATCCGGTTGGGGATGGCCAACGCCGCCGGTCCGCAGGACATGATCGTCTACGCGCTGACCCGTCGGGGCCGGGTGGAGTCGACCAACTACCGCACCACCCGGATCCCCTCCGACCTGAACATCCCGGTGTTCGTGAAGGGTGACTTCGGCAAGTTCTACCAGGACGCCTTCGCCCGCTCGGTGGACAAGGAGGATCGCCGGGCGGTGTTCACCGAGTACGTCTGGGACATGGGCTGGTGTGATCCCTGCGCCGCGCAGCCGCTCTCGCGCGAGGAGCTGCGGAGCCTGGGCGTGTTCTGGCTGGACGAGCCCGAGCCCGGCTCGCTGGGCGGCACCTTCCGCCGGGGAGCACCGGTGGGTGGGCCGGTGAACGTGCTGCTCACCCGCCTGCACGTCCGCTACGACGGCGCGCACTTCCCCGAGGACCTGGTGTTCCAGGAGACGTCGGACCGGACCAACTTCCAGGCCCGCTACATCATCCAGCACCCGTACAAGGGCACCTCGGAGTGCAGCGCGATGGACGACTACCGGGAGCGGATGCGCGACCGGCGCAGCAAGGAGGCCGAGACCCTGGCCTCGCTCACCGGGTGGTCGATGCAGGACATCAAGAAGAAGATGGGCCCCGACGGCGACGACGTGAAGAGCCCGCGCCCCTGGTACCGGAAGCTCTGGAGCGACTGACACTTCAGCGCTGGGCGTATCGGCGCGCCGACTCCTCGGAGCCGAGGAGCGGCGCGCGCAGCCTTCCCTCGCCGAGGTCCATGCCGCCCAGCGGGTCGACCGGCTGGACCTGGTACTCGGGGCCGCCCGGGTCGAGGCCGGTGACGACGACGTCGAAGGTGGCGGCGCGCGGGGTGAGCGGGACGAACCAGTGCACGTTCTCCCGCTCTGGGCCGATGCTGGAGACCTGCCCCGGGTGGAGACGCCGGTCGCCCCGGGGGCGGAGCAGGAGGGCGCCGGGGAACTCGCCGAGCCTGTCGTAGGTGCGGGCGCGCAGCGCTCCGTGCACCACCAGATGGGCCGACTGCATCCCCCGGTGGCCGTGGGGTGTGATGACGCTGGTGCGCTCGAACTCGAAGAGCGCGACGGTGTAGCGCTGCGCCCGCGGCCGTCCCTCGGGGTCGCAATACCGGAGGAGGCGCCGGGCGGGGTCGGTGGGGAG
>DASROG010000269.1:0-4135 GCA_035646995.1 Myxococcaceae bacterium | reverse complement strand
GCACCGAGGTGGGCCCGGCGAAGGAGCCGGCCACCGCCGAGAGCCCGACGACTGCGCGGCAGAAGCCGCCGCCCGGTCGCAAGCACCGCGCCCGCGCGGAGGCGGCGGCCAAGGTGAGCGAGCCTCGCAGCGTTGCCTCGGCCGAGCCCGCGAAGGCGGTGGAACCCGAGCCGGCTGCCACTCCCGCCGACGGCATCAAGCCCGAGGCGCGCAAGCTGCTCGACCAGGCCGAGGACGCGCTCGCGAAGAACAAGCCACTCGACGCGGCGCGACTGGTGGACCAGAGCTTCTACGTCCAGAAGACGGCGCTCGGATACGCCATCCAGGCCCGGGCGGCCTGCCAGCGACACGACATCGGCGGCGCGCGGGCGGCGTTCCGCAACGTCGTGGACCCGCAGCTGAAGCAGATCGTCCTCCGCGCCTGCGTGCGCCAGGGCGTCTGGCTCTTCTGAGCCCGGACGCGCGGCGCCCCTGCGCACCCTCAGGCGTCCCCCTGGTGCGGGGGGCTGAGCGGGCTCACCCCGGCTTGCGAGCGACGAGGCAGTAGACCAGCGGCAGGGTCCGGCCGAAGCGACGCATGCGGAACCGACCCGGGACGACCTCCTCCATGTCCGGGAAGATGTCGTAGGGGGACCAGTCGACCTCGGCGAGACGCTCGAGGACCAGGCCCTCGCCGAGGAGCGCGGTGACGACGCTCCCCAGGCCGTGATTGAAGCCCACGTCCCGGAGCTGGATCGGTGCCGAGGGGTCGGCATACGTGCCGCTCTCCTCGCTGACGATGGGCTCGCCCGGCGCATCGTAGGGGTGGACGACGCGCTCGAAGGCGTCGTCCCAGATCCACACGGCCGGATGGAACTCGACCAGGTGGAAGACCCCGCCCGGGGCGAGGCAGGCGGCCACGGCGCGGGCCCAGGGCTCGAGCCGTGGGAGCCAGCCCACGACGCCGTAGGAGGTGAAGACGATGTCGAACCGCTCCCGGTCGAGGAGCGCGGCAGCGTCGTAGACGTTGCCCTCCACGAACCGGGCCGCAAGGCCCAGCTCGGCTGCGAGCCCGCGGGCCTCGGCGATGGCCACGTCGGACAGGTCGAGCCCCGTCACGCGGGCGCCGAGCCGGGCCCAGCTCAGCGTGTCCTGGCCAAAGTGGCACTGGAGGTGGAGCAGGGAGCGGCCGCGGACGTTCCCCACCTGTTCGAGCTCGATCGAGTTCAGTGAGCTCCTCCCCGCCTTGAACGCGGCGAGGTCGTACAGGCGAGACCGGAGGTGCACCGGCGTCCGCGCGTTCCAGGAAGCGCGGTTGAGCGCGAACCACTCGGACTCGGACATGGCCCGGAACCACCTAGCACGCCGCCCCGCCCCGGTGAGCGCCTAGCCTCGGCGCGGACAACCCCCGGGGAGGTGTCACACACCTTCCACCGCTCCTGCCGTCGACCGCCGGCCGGACCGGACCCGTGCGCCCGTTGCGCGAGCGCCGGCCTCGCCTGCATCCTGCTCTCCGCATGCGGTACCCAGCCCGGCTCGCCCATCTCGCCACACGCGCGATCGTCGTCGCGAAGCTCGCGCCCACCTTCGCGGACGCGCACCAGCTGGACCATGAAGAGGCGGTGGCGCGGCTCGGCACGGCGCTCTCGGGTCCGCTCCTGGAGGACCTGCTCGCCGCCACCTGGCAGGCGCTCTTCGGGGGCACCAAGAAGCTGGACGAGGAGGGCCTGCTGGAGAAGGTCGCCAAGAGCCTGCGGGAACGTCCGCTCCGCCCCGGGCGGTCCGCGCCGGTGACACCGGACCTGAGCGCCTTCCTCCTCCTCGCCGACCTCGCCGCGGGCACGGCGAGCGACGCGGCGGGCCGGGTGATGGAGACGGACGCCGGCAAGGCCCGGGCCCGGGCCGGGCTCGCCGCCGCGGGCCAGCTCCTCGCCCGGGAGCTCACCCGCTGAGCCGGCCCGCGAGCGCGACACCCGGGTGCCACACGGACCGACCCGCGCCTCCTGGGTGGTGGCAGGCGCACCGGGTGTATCGTTATCTCGCCCCACCGTGGCGGGGCAGCTCGAACCGATGTCGCAGTCGCTCCCGACGCAGCTCAAGGTCCTCCGCGCCATCTCCGACGTGCCGGAGACAGCGTGGAACGGGCTGGTCGACGACGACGCGGTCCCCTTCCTCGAATGGCGGTGGCTGGAGGCGCTGGAGGCGACCGGGAGCGTTGGCCCGGCGTCCGGCTGGGATCCCCGGCACCTCACCCTCTGGCGAGGACACCGGCTCGTCGCCGCGGCACCCGCCTACCGGAAGAGCGACAGCAGCGGCGAATTCGTCTTCGACTTCTCCTGGGCCACCGCCTCCGAGCGGGCCGGGGTGCCGTACTACCCGAAGCTGGTCGTCGCCGCGCCGCTGACCCCCGCGACCGGCCGGCGTTTCCTCGTGGCGCCGGGGGAGGATCGCGCCGCCCGGACCCTCGAGCTGGCCCGGGGCGCCCTGGAGCTCGCGCGCGAGGAGGGGCTGTCCAGCGTCCACGTCCTCTTTCCCAGCGAGAGCGAGGCCGTGGCCCTCGAGCCGCTGGGCTTCGCGGTCCGTCAGGGCGTGCAGTACCACTTTCTCAACGAGGGCTACCGCGCCCCCGAGGACGTCCTCCGGCGCTTCAACAGCAAGCGACGGAACCAGCTGAAGCGCGAGCGGCGCGCGCCCGCCGAGCAGGGGCTCACCATCCGGGTGCTCCGCGGCGACGCCCTGGCCGAGGCCGACCCCAGAGAGACCTTCCGGCTCTACGCCAGCACCGTCGACAAGTTCGCCTGGGGGCGGCGCTACCTGAACCCGCGCTTCTTCAAACGGGTGCTGGAGCACTTCCGACACCGGGTGGAGCTGGTGCAGGCCCGGTCCGGGGACCGCGTCGTTGCCGGCGCCTTCAACCTCTCGAGCGATCGCGTCCTCTACGGACGATACTGGGGATGCTTCGAGGAGCATCCCTTCCTCCACTTCAACGTCTGTCTCTACGCCGGCATGGACGAGGTGGTCCGGCGGGGCCTCCTCCGCTTCGAGCCGGGCGCCGGCGGCGAGCACAAGCTGGTGCGCGGCTTCACTCCCAGCCTCACCTACAGCGCACATGCCCTGTTCCACCGGGGGCTGGACCGGGCGGTTCGAGAGTTCCTGGCCCATGAGCGGGCCGCCATCCAGACCGGGCTGCCGGCGTGGCGGGCGGAGACCGGCTTCAGGGACTAGAAGGAAGGCCGATGCCCGAGCGCGTGGATCCGGACAGCGGAGTCGAAACCGAGAGCAAGAGCGAGCGGAAGCTCAAGCGGCCGCAGCTCTACAAGGTGCTGTTCCACAACGACAACTACACGACCCGCGATTTCGTGGTGGCGGTGCTTCGCGAGGTGTTCCACAAATCGGAGTCCGACGCGGTGGCGATCATGCTCCATGTGCACAACTCGGGCATTGGAGTGGCAGGCGTTTATACGTTTGACGTCGCTCGTACGAAGATAGAGGTGGTGGAGGCCCTGGCCCGGGAGCACGAGTTCCCGCTCCGCCTGACGATGGAACCGGAGGAGATCTAGAACCGTGGCAACCCCGCTCATCGCCAAGGAGCTTCAGGCCAGCTTCCGGCAGGCCATCGCCGACGCCAAGGCGATGCGCCACGAGTACCTGACCCTCGAGCACCTCCTCCTCGCGCTGACCCGCGAGCCGAAGACCCAGAAGATCCTCGTCGCCTGCGGGGCGAACGTGAAGCGCCTCCGCCAGCGCCTGGAGAAGTTCCTCGCCGAGACGGTCGAACGCCTCCCGGACAGCGTCAGCGCCGAGCCGCAGCAGACCATCGGCATCGAGCGGGTGCTCCAGCGGGCCGCCATTCACGCCCTGTCCGCCGAGCAGAAGGTCATCGAGGGCGGAGACGTCCTGGTGGCGATGTTCCGCGAGGACGAGAGCCACGCGCTCTTCCTGCTGCAACAGGAGGGCATCACCCGCCTGGACCTCCTGAACTTCCTCTCGCACGGCATCTCCAAGGGGCCGGACGGCGAGGAGGAGGGGGAGAGCTCGGGCGGCCTCGGCGAGGAGGAGGGCGGGACCCAGAAGGACCCGCTCCGCGCCTACTGCTTGAACCTCTCCGTGGAAGCCGAGGAGGGGCGGATCGATCCGCTCATCGGCCGGGAGAAGG
>DASROG010000268.1:0-12700 GCA_035646995.1 Myxococcaceae bacterium | reverse complement strand
GGGTCACCGAGCGGATCTCCGCCTCCGGTGCGCCGTTCCGCTCGGTGACCCAGAAGAACGCCGACCCGTCGGGCAGCCACATCGGCAGCGGATCGCCCCATCGTTCCGCTCCGAAGTGCTGGAGGTTGATCCACGCCGGATCTTGTTCCTCGAGCAGCGTCTTGGTGGCGCCGCTCTTCGGGTCCACGGCCAGCAGCAGCGCGTGCTGCTGCACGCGGTCCATGACGTAGATGGTGAGCGCGCCCCGGCGCGGCCACTTCACCTGGGTGAGGTACGGGTACTTCTCCGCATCCCACTTCACCCAGGTCGTCTTCGCATTGCCGGTGACGGGAACGATGCCCAGCCGCACCTTGGCATTGGCCTTTCCCGGACGTGGGTACGGAACCCGTTGCCACCCCGATTCCGGATGCATCGGGTCGCCGAGGGTGAACGTCTCCACGCCGCGAGTGTCCGCCTCCTCGTACGCGATGAGCTTGCTGTCCGGGCTCCACCAGCTCCCGTCGTAGCGGCCCATCTCCTCCTGGGCGACGAACTCGGCGAGGCCGTTGGTCAGGCGTTCGGACCCGCCGGTGGTGAGGCGCCGCTCCTTGTTGCTCGCGAGATCGAGAACGTACAGGTCCCCGCCCTTCACCAAGCCGAGTAGCTTCCCGTCGGGAGACAGCTTCGCGTCGAGCGCGCCCGAGGGCGAGAGCACCTTCACCGACTGCTCCACCGTCCGTCCACCGAGGAGCCCGGCGACGTCCACCCGGTACAGCCGACCAGAGACGGGCACGATGACCGTCCTGCCGTCGGCCGAGAGCTCGTAGCTGATGACTCCCCGCGCCGCCACCCGCTGCCGCTCGAGCTGCGCTCTCTCCGCCGGGCTGAGCTGCTGGGCGGCACCCTTGAGCAAGGCCTCGGCCGAGAGCAGCTCCCGCGCCTGCCCCGCGTCGACGTCGAAGACGTGGAGCGACTGCACCGGCGAGTCCGCCGAAGAGCGCAGGAAGAACACGTGCGCCCCGCTCCGGTCCATCTTCAGGGTGTTCGGCGTGCCGTTCTTGAACTTCCGAGTCTCGGCGAGCTGCCGGAGGACAGGGTCGGGCGGCGGAGCGGCCGGCGTTGCGGCGAGCATGAGAAGGGTGGAGGTCAGAACCATGGGCCCCTCGACCCTTAGCCGAGCACCACTCAGGACGGTAGGGTGCTTGCGTCATGCCACGCGCGTGGATCATCGGGCTCCCACTGGTGGCCCTGCTGCTCGGGCTCTTCGTGGGAACCGTGCTGGGCCCGCGATGGCAGCTCCAGCGCCAGTACCGCGAACGCGAGCGCCAGGAGAAGGAGCACCTCGCGCAGCTCGGCGAGTGCCTGCAGCTGGAGCGCTGGAGCCTGGACCGAGAGCTGGACGGAGGGCTGCTGGTGCGAGCGGCAGTCCGCGCCGGACGCGAGGGACGGGTCGCGCTCGATGCCCACGCCGACCAGGGGAGTGACGAGGTCCTCGTGCCGGACGTGCAGAGGGCGCCGCTGCTCCCGGCGATGGTGCGCGCCGGCGAGGAGATCACCCTCGAGCGTCACCTGCGGCGGGTGCGGCCCGGCGACCCCGATGCCATCAGCCTGCGCTTCAGCTGCCGACCTCCCGGGCCGGCGGGCATCTTCGGGGTGGTCGAGTACGCGACCGGTGTCGCCCGCGAGGGCTCGGACGGCTTCGGCAACGTCGTCCGCCCGCTCCCGCCCGCGCGCTAGCGGAGCGCGGTACCTTCTGCACGTGGGAGGGCCTGCCACCTGCAGAAAGGATCACCGGGGCCCGAGCCGTGAGCCTGGAGGTGCGGCGCACTCGGCCCTCACGAGCCTCCCCCCCGCGTGGGCGACTTCGAGCAGCGCAGTGACTCCGGCTGCGCGTCGCAGCGAGCGGATCGACCGCCGGGGCGATCGGCCCACCCCGATCGCAGCGCTCAGGGGTGCACGCTCGCCACCGCCGAGACCCGTCCCGGACCGACCAGCTTGAAAACGATGGGGGGCTGCGCACGGGCGGCGCGGATCAGCTCGCTGGCCTCCTTCGCCGAGTGCACCGCGTGCCCGGCGACCTCGACGATGACCAGCCCCGGCTGGAGCCCGCCCCGCTCGGCCGGAGAGCCGGGCTCGACCGAGAGCACCAGCGCGCCGGAACCGCGCACGCCGATGGCCTCCTGGATCTCCGGCGTGACCTCGCCGATCTCCACGCCGAGCCGCATCGGGACCATGTCGTCGGGCGCGGGCGGCTGCTCCTCCTCCGGCGGTGCAGGGCGGAGCGGCCCGGTGCCCTCGAGATCGGTGCGCTCGCCGAGGCGCAAGCTCACCGTCACCGGCTGCGACCCGCGAATCGCCCCCAGCTTCACCTTCTCGCCCGGGCGGCGCAGGCCCACCAGGCGGGTGAGCTCCCGGGCCGACTCGATGGTCCGGCCGTCGAGCGAGACGATGACGTCGGACTCCGCGAGGCCCGCCGCACGCGCCGACGAGCCGGGCACGAATCCGTTCACCACCGCGCCGCGGCGGCCCTCCATGCCCATCGCCCGGGCAAGGTCGGGCGTGAGGTCCTGGGTGTAGACACCCAGGGCGCCCCGGACCACGCCTCCGGTGCGCTCGAGCTGTGGCAGGAGCGCCCGCACCACCGACGAGGGGATGGCGAAGCCGATCCGGCTACCGCTCTGGTTGTTCACGATGGCGGTGTTCACCCCGACCACCGATCCGGAGAGGTCGAAGAGCGGTCCGCCGCTGTTTCCGGGGTTGATCGCCGCGTCGGTCTGGAGGAACTCGTCGTACGGCCCGGAGCCGAGGTCGCGCGCCGTCGCGCTCAGGATGCCCAGCGACACGCTGGTCTCCAGACCGAACGGATTGCCGATGGCCAGGAGCCAGTCCCCGACGTGCAGCCGGTCCGAGTCACCCAGCCGGGCGATCGGCAGGTCGTCCGGCGGCGAGCGGAGCCGGACGAGCGCGAGGTCGGTGGGAGCGTCGCGTCCGATCAGATCGGCATCGAACCGGCGGCCGTCAGCAAGGCGCACGGAGATGGCGCTCGCGGCCTCCACCACGTGGTTGTTGGTCACCACCAGGCCCGACCGGTCGACGATGAATCCCGACCCTCCCCGCTCCTGCTTCGGAGCTCGTCGAGATCCGAGGAATCGCTCGTGACCCGGGGGAAGCCGCGGCGTCCCGAGCACCGAGAGGCTGACCACGCTCGGGCTGACGCGCTCCACGAGCGGGGCCAGGGAGGGCAGCAGGACCTCGGGAGCGGAGATCGCGCCCTTGCCGAGGTCCACCCCGCCGTCCTCCAGGAGAGGAAGCGTCGCCTGGGGCTCCGGAGCCGGCGCCCCGCCGCGCTTGCAGGCGACGCCGGCGAGAACCAGCACCAGAAGGGTCCAGCGGGGCATCGGCGAGTGGCCTCCTCCCCTGGTATGCGGACCGGGTCCGGGATTGTCCAGCAAACAAGATGCCGTCCAGGACACACCGGACGTGCTCCGGCCGACGTCTCGCGGTGTCCTCCGGCGCAGGAGGGAACGTCCCGGTCCGGTCCGGAGCAGGACCCGCGGTGCGAGGCTGGTGCGTCCGGCCGATGACGCTTCTGGAGTAGACCTCGCAGGAGCGATGCACATCCGACCTGCGACCCCCGGCGACGCCGACGCGATCTGGTCCGTCCTCGAACCCATCCTCCGGGCCGGCGAGACCTTCGCCCTTCCCCTCGACACCTCCCGTGACCCGGGCCTCGCCTGGTGGCACGGACCCGGCCACGAGGTGTTCGTCGCCGAGGACGGCGGCCAGGTGCTCGGGACCTACTTCATCCACCCCAACCAGCTGGGTCCCGGGAGCCACGTCGCCAACTGCGGCTACGCCACCGCGCCGTGGGCCACGGGGCGGGGCATCGCCCGGGCGATGTGCGCGCACTCCCTCGAGCACGCGCGCGCCCGCGGCTACCGGGCGATGCAGTTCAACATCGTGGTGAGCACCAACGCGCCCGCCGTTCACCTCTGGACGTCGATGGGCTTCGAGACGCTCTGCCGGCTGCCGGGTGCCTTCCGCCACCCCCGGCACGGCTTCGTCGACGCGCTGCTGATGCACCGCACGCTCTCGCCCGGCCCCTGACGGGGAGGAGGTCAGGCGAGCCGTCTCAGGACGCCTCCCAGCACGTCGACGATCTGCTCGATCTCCCGCCGCTCGATGATCAGCGGCGGCGAGAGAGCGATGATGTCTCCGGTCACGCGGATCAGCAGGCCGCTGCGGAACGCGTCCACCAGCGCGTCGTAGCCTCGCGCGCCGACCTTCCCCGGCCGCGGCTCGAGCTCGATGCCCGCCACCAGCCCGAGGTTCCGGACGTCGATGACGTGAGGAATCCCCTTCAGCGAGTGAACCGCCTCTTCCCAGAACGGGGCCAGCTCGGCCGCACGCTGGAACAGCGCCTCCCGCCGGTACAGCTCGAGCGTGGCCAGGCCCGCGGCGCAGGCCAGCGGGTGTCCGGAGTAGGTGTAGCCGTGGAAGAACTCGATCCCCGACTCGGTGGCATCCACCACCGACTGGTAGATGCCCCGGCGCACCACCACCGCGCCCATGGGCACCGCGCCGTTGGTGATGCCCTTGGCGACCGTCAGCATGTCCGGCTGGACGTGGAAGTAGTCCGCGCCGAACGGAGTCCCGAGCCGACCGAACCCGGTGATGACCTCGTCGAAGACGAGGAGGATGCCATGCGCGTCACAGAGCGCGCGGAGCCGTTCCAGATATCCCTTCGGTGGCACGAGCACGCCGGTGGACCCGGCCATCGGCTCGACGATGACCGCGGCGATGGTGCGGGCGCCGCGCCGGGCGACGATCTCCTCCAGCGCATCCGCCAGGTGAACTCCCCACGCTGGCTGTCCGCGGGTGAAGGCGTTGTGGGTCAAGTCATGAGTGTGCGGCAGGTGGTCCACCTGGGGCAGGAGCTGCGCGGCGAAGGCCTTCCGGTTCGGCTCGATGGCCCCCACGCTGATCCCGCCGAAGCCCACCCCGTGGTAACCACGCAACCGTCCGACGAAGCGGACCCGCTCCGGCTCGCCGCGGGCCTGGTGGTAGGCCAGGGCAATCTTCAGCGCCGAATCCACCGCCTCCGAGCCGGAGTTGGCGAAGAAGACGTGACCCAGGTCGCCGGGCGCGAGCTCCGCCACCGCGCGGGCGAGGGCGAAGCTCGACGGATGCCCCATCTGGAAGCCGGGTGCGAAGTCGAGCGTCGCCGCCGAGCGCTGGATGGCCTCGACGATCGCCGGGCGGCAGTGCCCCGCGTTCACGCACCACAGGCCGGAGGTGCCGTCGAGCACCACCCGTCCGTCCACGTCGCGGTAGTGCATCCCGGAGGCGGTGGCCAGCAGGCGCGGCGCCTTCTTGAAGGCCCGGTTGGCGGTGAACGGCATCCAGAGCTCTTCCAGCGAGAGCTCCCCGGCGGAGGCGGTGGGAGGAGGCGTCATGCGGCGCCCAGAGTCGCCGCTCGAGGGCCCGGGAGCAACCCCGCCGCGGCCCGGACCGCTCAGGGGAGGATGACCAGGCGCACGCCGCCCATGAGCCACTCGTGGATGGTCTTGTTGGCGATGTCGACGGAGGCGCCCCCTCCCCCACCCGACGCGCCCGCCGAGCCGTACTGGCCGACGGAGAAGCTCACCCAGGGTCCGATCTTGACCGCGGACCCGAGCGCGAAATCGATGCCCACCTGGAGGTTCGCAAACTCCCAGCCGCTCACGTCCAGCGAGCCGCTTCCCGTCGGGTCGTTGACCCCCACGCTGACCTTCTCGTAACCGGAGCCGATCCCGATCCAGGGGTCGGTGGACGCGTTCCCCAACGGATGCCAGTGCACCTGCCCGCCGAAGCGGAGGGTGCTGGGCGAACAGCTGATGTCCCCCGCGCCACAGGTGAAGGTGGGAAAGGACACGGTGCTGGAACCCGCGAAGCCATACGAAAAGTACGCGCCGAGGAACCACGACCCTCCGAGCCGGACGCCGACATCGAGCTGCACCGGAATGGTGAAGGAGCTCCAGTCGCCGAGGCTCACGTCGGTGCCCCCCGTCGTCTGGTAAGCGGACCCGAGCGGGACACCGATCCCCACGCGCAGCGCCGCCTCGAAGTGTGTGGCATTCGGATCCGGCTCACCGCTCGCGGCCGGAGCGGGCGCCGCAGTCGCGGCCGGACTCGCCGCGGCAGCACCCGCGGCTCCCGCCGCCGCCGCGCCGGCCACCACCGCCGGCGCCACCGGCAGCGGCTTCGCTCCCGGTCCACGGGTCACCTCCACCGGGGGCGCTGCCTCACCGCCCGCCGCCGCCCAGTCCGCGAGCAGGCCCAGCGCCTCCGTCGTCGACGCGCCGGGCTGCATCTTCACCCGGGCCTCGCGCACGTCCTGACCCTGGGCGTTGGCCGACGTCACCACCACGAAGCTGTCGGTCCCGGCGGACTCCGGGTGCACGCCGAGGATCCGCCCGCCTCCGGTGAGCCGCGCCGCCCGGGCGAGCGCCGCCACGGGCTCGGACGCCTCCACGCAGGGGCCGCCGTCCGGGAGGACCGCCCCCTCCACCGCGGCGCTCAGCTCCACCGGGGTGGATGGCACGGTGACGGAACGGACCGCGCCCCGGTGTCCCCAGTCCGCCTCCACGCGGTACTCGCCCGGCGGCACGCGCACGCTCACCGGCCCCACTCCCACCTTGCGCCCGCCGAGGTAGACCGCCTTGCCCGCGGGCGAGGTGGTGATGTCCAGCCGCGAGGTGCTCTTCTTCTTCGCCGCCTTGCGAATGCCGTTCACCCACTTCTGGAACGAGGGTGGATAGTTGCTGGTGTCCGGCTGGTAGTCCGGCTCGACCCGGAACACCCGGTTCAGCGCCGCCTCGGCGGCCTTGGGGTCCGCCTTCTGCCGGACCTGGGCGAGCAACGTCAGCGCGTCGCGCTCTGCGGCCCAGCGCGCGTCGGAGGGTGGCAGCCGGACCACGTCCTCCAGCGCGCCCTGGAGCGTGGTCACCGCCTGGGCGGGCTGGCCCCCGTAGAAGTCGCTCCGCGCCGAGGCGATCGAGCCGGTCACCGCGGAGAGGGTGCGTTCCGTCGTCCCTCCGAAGGGCTGCGCGGTCTCGCTCTCCGAGGCGACCTGCATCCCCGGCTTGCTGGCCAGCGCCGAACGGAAGCTCCGGGCGGAAATCGCGCTCGCCTCGTCGCACTTGCCCACCGCGATCACCGAGGTTCTCCCGGCGTCGGCGGCCACCGCGCCGGTGCTCGCGAGCAGCAAGACCATCTCCAGGAATCGCCGGGCTTGCCTCATCTTCCCTCCCCTGTGGTGCGTCCCGTCGATGCTACCCCGGCGTCCCCACCGCGCCGCCGACGAATGCACACCGGTGGTGCCCGCCGCTGGCCCGCGACTTGCCCTCCAGAGGTCGTGGTTCCCGGGCGCCTTCCCCGTGGCATGATCGCCCGCGCCGTCCCCGAGGCCATCGTGCCCAACCTGCTCTCGATGTGGAGCCGCATCGCTCCCCGCTCGCCCTAGGAGCTCCGACTTGGTCAGCCGCCGCATGTTCCTCTCCTCGGCCGCACTCGCTCCCTTCGCCGCGGGCGCCGCGGGGCCGACGGCCACCGGTGGCGGCGGGCAGCGACCGGTGGTGGTGGGCTCGTCCAACGGGCTC
Organism: Myxococcaceae bacterium; assembly: GCA_035646995.1. Lineage (GTDB taxonomy): Bacteria > Myxococcota > Myxococcia > Myxococcales > Myxococcaceae > RPRB01. The sequence continues at coordinate 5,081 of DASROG010000268.1, read as the reverse complement.
AAGGCGGCCGAGCTGGCGCTGGAGCGGATGAAGGCCGGCGCCGACCCCCTGGACGCGGTGATCGCCGGAGCGAACCTGGTCGAGGACGATCCGAAGGACATGAGCGTCGGCTACGGCGGCATCCCCAACGAGGAGGGGGTCGTCCAGCTCGACGCCTGTGTGATGCACGGACCCAGCGGGCGGGCCGGCGCGGTCGCCGCGCTCGAGGGAATCAAGAATCCCACCCGGGTGGCGAAGGCGGTGATGGAGACCACCGACCACATCCTCCTCGTGGGCTCGGGCGCGCGCCGCTTCGCGGAGATGAACGGCTTTCCGGTGGAGAACCTCCTCACCGACAAGGCGCGGAAGGTCTGGCTCTACTGGAAGCAGAACCTCTCGGCGAAGGACAAGTGGCTCGAGCCCGATCCCTCGAGGCTCGACCCCGAGGTGCAGGACTTCATCCGCGAGTACGGGCGGGACCCGTTCCGGGACCCCCGGAGCCACGGGACGGTGCACCTGTCCGCCTGCGACGCGCGGGGCGACCTCGCCGGCTGCACCAGCACCAGCGGCCTGTTCTTCAAGATGCCCGGCCGGGTGGGCGACTCGTCGCTCATCGGAGCGGGCTGCTTCGTCGACAACGGCGTGGGCGCCGCCGGCAGCACCGGCCGCGGCGAGGCCAACATCCTGATCTCCGGGGGCCATCTCCTCGTCGAGCGAATGCGCGCCGGACGCTCACCGAGGGACGCCTGTCTCGACGCGCTCCGCCGGATCGCCGAGTCCACCAGGGAGAAGCGCCTCCTCGACGACAAGGGCCGGCCGGGCTTCTCCATCAGCTTCTACGCACTGAGCAAGTCCGGCGCCTACGGGATGGCCGCGATGTGGAGCCACCGCCCGTCCGGCAAGCCGTCGCAGTTCGCGGTGGCGGACGCCCGGGGAGCCCGGCTGGAGGACGCGGCCTACCTCTACGAGGGGAAGCCGAGCCTCTAGTCCGATCACGGGCAGCCGACGACCGAATGGACGCGCTGCGGGTCCGCCGCTCGCAGAATCTGCGCGTCCCTCAGCCCGTGCCCCCGCCTCAGAAGGGGCGGCGGCTCCTGGCCTCCCTGATGCAAGTATTTCCATGGTCCACCAAGGAGGTGGCCATGTCGGAATTCACGACCAGCAACAACGGAGCCCTGGACAAGCGACTGACGAAATCGGGTGGGGCTCCTTCCTGGCGGTGATGGGCGGTTTGCTACTCGTTCCCAGCGAAACACTGCCGCGCGGACTCTGGATCATCGCGGTCGGCCTGATCCTCGTCGGCGTCAACGTGGTGCGTCACCTCAACCACATCAAAGTCAACTGGTTCATCACCGTCGTTGGTCTCTTCGCGCTCGCCGCCGGGGTGACTGCGCTCTTCGGAGTTCACATCCCGCTCTTCGCGATTCTTCTGATCGTGCTGGGCGGAGGCATGCTGTTCCGGCCGCTCTTCCGTCCCCCCGCCCATCCGTGATGATGCGCAGTGGGGTCGCCCTGCCGGGCGATCCGCTGCATCGTGCTCCTTCGCCAGCAGGCGGGTGCTCCACCCCGGGCGGCCTGGCCCGGGCAACAGCTGCTACGCAACCAGGTTGGCGCCCGCCCGTTGCCCGGGTGCCGCGTGGGGAGGCGAGCGCGCCTGGAGGTGACAGCATCTTGCGAGATGCACAGCGTCCAGGCTCCACTTGGACAGGAGGCGGAACCATGGCCAAGAAGGTTGCAATCCTGCTCGGGCAGGATTTCGAGGACAGCGAGTTCCAGATTCCCTACGACCGGCTGAAGGCCGAGGGCATCGAGGTCGACATCATCGGCCGGGAGGCCGGCGAGGAGCTGGTGGGCAAGAAGGGAAAGGTCCGCGTCCGGGCCACCCGGGGCATCGCCGACGCGAGTCCCGAGGAGTACGCCGTGCTGGTCATCCCCGGCGGGTATGCCCCCGACAAGCTCCGGGCCGACGAGCGGTTCGTCCGCGTCGTCCGGGAGTTCGACCGGACCGGAAAGCCGCTGGCCGCGGTGTGCCACGGTCCGCAGCTCCTGATCACCGCAGGTCTGGTGAAGGGCCGCACGCTGACCGCCTGGCGCACCATCCAGGAAGACCTGCGGCAGATCGGCGCCAACGTGAAGGACGAACCGGTGGTGCGCGACCGGAACTGGATCACCAGCCGCCAGCCGGAAGATCTGGAGCAGTTCAGCGACGCGCTGATCCAGGCGTTGAAATCCTAGCGAGCAGCACCAAGGGTTGCCCGGGCGGGCGACTTCTGGTCTGAGGGGAGGCCTCGTGCAGCGCTCGCCGCTCCTCCCCATCTTCCTGATCGTCCTCGCCGACATCCTCGGCCTGACGATCATCCTTCCGCTGCTGCCCTTCTACGCGGAGAAGATGGGCGCGAGCCCCACCCAGGTGGGCCTCCTGGTCTCGGCGTACGCGTTCTGCCAGCTGCTCAGCGGGCCGTTCCTCGGACGCTGGAGCGACCGGACCGGACGGAAGCCGCTGCTGATCCTCTCCCAGGTAGGGACCTTCGCCTCGCGGCTCCTGCTCGCCGGGGCCGGCTCGCTCTGGGTGGTGTACCTGGCGCGGATCATCGACGGGCTCACCGCCGGGAACCTGGTGCTCGCCCAGGCGTACATCTCCGACGTCACCGAGCCCGAGAATCGCACCCGCTCCTTCGCGATCATCGGCATCAGCTTCGGCATCGGCTTCCTGCTGGGGCCGGCCATCTCCGGAGCGCTTGCCGGCTTCGGGCTCGCGGTGCCCATCCTGCTCTCGGCCGCCCTCTCCGGAGTGAGCATCCTGGCCACCATCTTCCTGCTGCCCGCGACCAAGCCGGCCTCGGACCAGGGCGCCGCAGGACCGGCGGGGCGACGGTTGTCGCTGTTCGCCTGGCGCGAGTACCTCCAGTACTTCCAGCGGCCCGGCCTGTCCCGCCTGCTGGTGGAGTTCCTCTGCTTCGTCATGGGCTTCGCCGCGTTCACCGGCGGCCTGGCCCTCTTCCTCGAGCGCCGGCTCACCTGGAACGGTCAGCCCTTCCACGCCCGGGAGGTGGGCTTCGTCTTCGCCTATGCGGGGCTGCTGGGCATCGTCGTGCAGAGCTTCCTCGGGCGGCTGGTCCGGCGGTTCGGCGAGCCGTCACTCGTGGCGGCGGGCTTCGCCTCGATGGCGGTGGGCTACGGGCTGCTCGCCGGGGTGTACGTGCTGCCGCTCCTGCTCGTCGCCGGGGTCTTCAGCTCCTTCGGCACCGGCGTGCTCCGGCCATCCCTCACCAGCCTGGTGACCCAGGCAGTCGCGAGGAACGAGCAGGGGGTGGTGCTGGGGCTCAACACCTCCCTCCAGTCGGTGGCGCAGATCATCGGGCCAGCCGTCGCCGGGCTGCTCATCGACCACGGCCTCCTCGGCGTGTGGGCGCTGTTCTGTGCCGGGTGCGCGGTGGTGGGTCTGGTGGTGCAGCGGTCGGCCGCGGCCCCCGGGCGGGCGGTGGCCGTGCCCTGAGGCGGTGCGCAGCGAGGAGCGCCGGGAGTTGTTGCCACGCCGCCCGGCTCGCTACTGTCAGCGCGCAGGGGGGGCCGATGCGGAACCTGGTAGCGACGTCGATGCTGACCCTGGTGCTGGCAGGATGTGCCGCCACGCCGCGGATCGTCCACGACAAGAGCGGCGCGACGAGCACGCTCGAGGACCTCAAGGGGCGTGCAGTGGTCCTGACCTTCTGGGTCGACTACTGCCAGCCGTGCATGGCCCAGATGCCGGTGGTCCTCGATTCGGTGGCGGCGCACGGAGACCAGGTCGTCTTCCTCCCGGTCTTCTCGCGGGAGAAGCCCGGGCACCGGCTCGACGGATGGCTGAGCACCCAGCCCCAGTGGTTCCGTGACCAGATCTGCTGGGCGAACGACGACTTCCTCCGCAACTACGACCGCACCTTGGTCCCCCGCACGTACGTCTACGGGCGGAACGGCAGGCTGGTGGAGCAGTTCGACGGGATGATCGACGCCCGGCGAGCGCCCATCTTCCAGGCCAGCCTCCTCCGGGCGCTCGCCGCGGTGAAGTGAAGAGCGGATCAGCCGGGCTTCGCCAGCGTGTCCAGGTAGAGCCGCCGGTCCGCGTCGGAGAACACCGCGGCCACCACGCGCTCGAGCTCCGCTGCGCGCTCGCCCATCACCTCCAGCGCGATCCGCGCCGCCTCTTCGCGGGGAAACCCATAGGCCCCGGTGGAGATCGCCGGGAAGGCGATGGAGCGCACCGAAGGCTCGCCGCGAGCGGCGTCGAAGGCCGCGTGGTAGGTGCGCCGGAGCAGCTCGGGTTCGCCCTGCCCTCCGCCTTGCCACACCGGCCCCACCGCGTGGATGACGAAGCGTGCCGGAAGCCGGAAGCCGGGAGTGAGCACGGCCTGACCGGTCGGGCAGCCGCCGATGCGCCGGCAGGCCGCGAGCAGCTCGGGTCCGGCCGCGCGGTGGATGGCCCCGTCCACCCCGCCCCCACCGCGGAGCGCGCTGTTCGCCGCGTTGACGATCGCGTCCACGTCGAGCGTGGTGATGTCGGCCTGGATCACCTCGACCATTCGCTCACCTCCGGTCAGGTGGAGCGGGTGAAGACCTGCCCCTGGCTCATGCGGTAGGCGCTCTCCCGGATCTTCTCCCGGAGCGCGCGCGGGTCGGGGATTCCCCGCAGCGCCACCCTGGGGGTGGTCCGGTCGGAGGCGACGACCCACACCGTGCCGATGCCCTGGAGCCGTTCCAGCGGCGACTGCGAGAAGCCCGAGTCGTCGACGGTGCGGAGATCGACCTCATCGAGGGTCCGGCTCAGGATTCCCTCCTCCACGATCAGCCGCTGGTTGGTGAGCCGGTACTTGGTGGTCCTCAGCCGCATCACCGAGGTGGAGAGGACGATCGCCCGGATGACCAGGTACGAGCCCACCAGCACCATCAGGATCAGCGTCGCCGGCGAGCCGTCGCGCGGGCCGCGGCCGCCCTTCCCGGCCGAGAGGTCCTCGAAGAACCTCACCGCGATGGGGTGCACCACGATCGCGGCGACGATGGCGGCGCTGGCGACGATCAGCGTCCGGAGGACCTGGACGAGGAGCAGCTTGAGCGACGGCCCCCCC
>DASROG010000267.1:0-5511 GCA_035646995.1 Myxococcaceae bacterium | reverse complement strand
CTCCGAACCGCGCTGGGCGGCATCGTGACCGCGTGCCTGCTCGCGGTGTCGCGCGCCGCGGGTGAGACCGCACCCCTGCTCTTCACCTCCCTCAACAACCAGTACTGGAACCTGAACCCGGCGCAGCCCACCGCCTCGCTCACCGTGCAGATCTACAACTATGCGGTCAGCCCCTACGACGACTGGCACGCAAAGGCCTGGACCGCAGCGCTGGTGCTGCTCATCGTGGTGGGGCTCCTGAACATCGCCTCACGCGTGCTCACCCGGAGCCGCCTGAAAGGTGCACGATGAGCTCTGCTCCGGCGATCCAGACCATGCCCCCCGACAAGCCCCTGTCCGCGGCGTCCGCGCCACAGCCGCAGCCTCCCCTCGCACCGGCCGGGGAGACGCCGTTCAAGGTCGAGGTGCAGGATCTGAACGTCTACTTCCGGGCCAACCACGCGATCCGGCACGTCACCCTCGGAGTGAAGCCACAGACGGTCCTCGCGGTCATCGGCCCCTCGGGGTGCGGCAAGTCCACCTTCATCCGCGCGCTGAACCGGATGCACGACCTGGTCCCCGGTGCCCGCGTCGAGGGCAAGGTGTTCGTCGACGGAAAGGACCTCTACGCCCGGGGCATCGACCCGGTGCTCCTTCGCCGGCGGGTGGGCATGGTCTTCCAGCGCCCCAACCCCTTTCCCACCATGAGCATCTACGAGAACGTGGCTGCCGGGTTGACCCTGAACGGCATCGGCGGAAACCACGGGGAGATCGTCGAGCACTGCCTGCGCCAGGCCGCGCTCTGGGACGAGGTGAAGGACCGGCTGAGGCATGCCGGGACCTCACTGTCCGGCGGTCAGCAGCAGCGGCTCTGCATCGCCAGGGCCCTGGCGGTGGAGCCGGAGGTACTTCTGATGGACGAGCCGGCATCCGCCCTCGACCCCATCGCCACCGCCAAGATCGAGGAGCTGATCCACGAGCTCAAGGAGAAGTACACCATCATCATCGTGACCCACTCGATGCAGCAGGCGGCCCGCGTGTCGGACAACACTGCCTTCTTCTACCTCGGCGAGCTCATCGAGATGGGACCCACCGCGCAGATCTTCACCAACCCGCGCGAGCGACGGACGGAGGACTATGTCACCGGCAAGTTCGGGTAGGCCCGCCTCGCACACCGACAAGGCGTTCGAGTCCGACCTCCGCCTGGTGCGCGAGAAGCTCCTCGCGATGGGGGCCAAGGTCGAGGAGCAGATCGCCAGGAGCATGCGCTCGCTGACCGACCGCGACTCGGAGCTCGGCGAGCAGGTGAAGGAGGCGGACGTCGAGGTCAACCGGCTCGAGGTGGACATCGACGAGCTGTGCCGGAAGATCCTCGCCCTCCGGCAGCCCGCGGCCTCGGACCTGCGGCTCATCACCACCGCGCTCAAGATCGTCACCGACCTGGAGCGCATCGGGGACCTGGCGGTGAACATCGCCGAGCGGGCGATGGACCTGAACCAGGCCCCCCCGCTGGCCGCCTACGTGGACATGCCCCGGCTGGCCGAGCTGGCGCAGGAGCAGGTGAAGAAGGCGCTGGACTCGTTCGTGCGCGCCGACCCCGACGAGGCCCAGGAGGTGCTCGCCGGCGACGACCACCTCGACGACCTCTTCGTGAAGATCTTCAACGAGCTCCTGGCCTTCATGATGGAGGACTCGCGGAACATCCGGCGGGCCACCTCGCTGGTGTCGATCTGCAAGCACTTGGAGCGGATCGGCGACCATGCGGTGAACGTGGCAGAGATGGTCATCTACATGGTCCGAGGTACGGACGTGCGGCACCCTCGAAGCCGCGCCCTCGAGAGCTGACGGCCGGTTGCTCCCCGACCGGTCGGCCCGGGGGGTGTGACCGGTCCCCGACTTTTCTGACAAGCTCGGTCCTAGCGTGGGGATGGCCGGAACTCCGAAACGCAAGGTGCTCGTGGTCGACGACGACCCGAGCTGGCGGCAGATGCTGTCGCTGGAGCTGGAGGAGCTGGGCTACGAGCCCGTCCAGGCAGCGGACGGGGCCGAGGCGCTGCGGCTGCTCGAGCAGGTGGACTGCTGGGTCATCCTCCTGGATCTCCGGATGCCCGGCGTGGACGGCCACGAGGTGATGGCCCGGCTCAAGCCCGAGGGCCCGCGGGTGGTGATCCTCACCGCGGCGGGCATCGACGAGGTGCAGGAGGCGCTCGCGGCACGGCCGCACTACTACCTCCCCAAGGCCGCCGGGCGGGACGAGCTGGCGTTGATGCTGCAGTCGCTCGCTGCCTGACGAGCCTCGCGTCGTCCTGGCTCGGCGTCAGCGGTGGCCGGGCCAGCGTCCACCGACTCCGTTCGCGCGTCGTGAGCCCACGGTCCACCGTCGGCGCCGCTCGGTCCGCTCTCCTGGACCCACCGGCCTCTGTGGGCGCTCGCGACAGACCTGGCCTGCCCTCTGCAGCGGCCCACCCGGATGGGGGTGGTGTCGGGGGTGGTGGCCTTGGCGCTGGTCTGCCTCGCGGCAGGAGCGGCGCCGACGCAGCTTCGGACCGGAAGCGGCACGAGCCGTGAGCAGCTGAGTGCCCGGGGGCACGCCGGCGCGCAGGACCCGCCGAAGGCGCGCGCGGGGCTCCGGCCGGCATCAGACCGCCGGCGTCGCGTGACCGTCCCCCGGCGCCGCACCCGGACGACTGCGCGCGCCAGAGCTCGTGGCGCCCCTGCGATCATGAACCCAGGGGACTTGCCCGCCGACGCTCGCGCGCCGCGTCCCCTCCTCCCGCCCGGCGTTCAGGCGATCCAGGAGCCTGCACCCACCGAACGTGGCGAGCACGGGGGAGCGCCGGAACCGGCCAGCGGGGCGCGCACGGGGGCTCGTGGCGCCGCCGTCCCCGTGAAGCGAGATGACTCGCCCACCGACGCTCGCGCGCCGCGTCCCCTCCTCCCGCCCGGCGTTCAGGGTATTCAGGAGCCCGCGCCGACCGAACGTGGCGAGGACCGGGGAGCCCCGGAGCCGGTCAGCGGGCCGCGCCGGACCCGTGCTGCGGTGGTCTCCTCGTCGCCGACCCTCTCCAGCGAGCCCGCCACGGCGCGGCGGGTCCAGGTTCCGATCTCGGCCAGCGGGAACGGGACGGCAGCCTCACCTCGGATGCCCGCCGGGGCCGCCCCGATCACGACGTCCGACTCGCCTCGGGTTCCAGGCTCGACCAGCCAGAACGCCACGGCAGTCGCGGCCCGGGTTCCGGCCGGCGCCCGCAGCGTTGCCCCGAACGGCACGGGCCGAGCCTCTGCCTCGTCCAGCGAGGAGGTGCCGACCGCGGGGCCCCTCTTCCCAGACTCGCACCCTCGGCGCATGCGGTTGGACGGGGCGGCGACCGCCGAGCGTGACGTGACCACCGCGGAGCCCCTCTTCCCCGTACGCACCCCCGCAGACTCGCGCCCGGTCCGGCGCATGCGGTCGGACACGGCGACTGCCGCCGAGCGCGACTCCAGCGCGCGCGCGGCGAGCGGCTCGACGGCGCGACCGGGCCGTCCTCGCCGCGGTGGCACTCCTGCCGGACCGAGCCGAGGCGACACGCCTGCCGCCGGCTCCGCGTCGACGGGGCGAGAGGACGACTCCGAGGCTGCGCCCTTCGAGGCGGCGCCACCGCCGTTGCCGTGGGCGCTGCTGCATCCGCTCTCGTTCGAGCGTGAGGTCTCGGTGGATGGCTTTCGCCTCTCGCCCGAGCCCGGGGCCCTTGTTCCGTCCTTCCTCGCCCTGGCCGACCGCGCGTGGGTCTCCCCCGCGGCGGACGCGCGGCTGAGCGGTCTCGGATGGACCGAGGTGCTCACCCTCGAGCGGGGGCTACGCGCCCCTCGCTGGGCCGTGGCGGGTCGCTGGGCACCGCCCGCCCTCTCGGGACGTCCGGCGCCCGTGGGGCTCGCCGGGCCGGTGGTCGCCGACGGCGCCGAGGGGCCCGTGTCCGCTCCCCGCGGAGCGTGGCGAGCGTCGGGCGTTCTCGGAGGTCCCCTGGCCGGGGGGCACCTGGGCGCCGTGCTCTCGCTCGACGCATCGGGCACGGGGCTCCCGCCCCCGGAGGCCGGACTCGCCGGGGGCGGCCGGGCCCGGCAGGCCCTCGCGCTGACGACCACCTGGCTCCCGGGGGCCGGCGACCGTCTGTCGCTGCTCGTCCTCGCCGGACGCCGCTCCGAGTCGCCGGACTGCTTTCGCTGCACCGATGCAGCAGCACGGCTCGATCGCGAGCTCGCCCTCTTCGCCGGCCTCGGGTGGGTGCACGCCGTCGGCCCCCTCGGGGGGCTCGAGCTCCAGGTCTCCGCCGAGCACCGGAGCGTCTCGGCCGGAGCGCGTGAACCGACGGATGCGCCGAGCCGCCTCGACCTCACGCGGTGGGTCACCGACGGCGCTCCCGGGCCGCTGAGCCCGGAGCTCGGCGCGAGCACTCTCGACGCGTCCCGCACTCGCATCCGGCTCTCCAGCACGGCGCATGGGGTGCTCGGGCTCCAGCGTCTGGAGGCCGGCGTCGAGGGGTCGCTCGATGGCGCTCGCCGTGTGCTCTCGCTTCCGGGCGGGGTGCGGTTCCTCGATCGCGGCACCGGTTGCACCACCGGGAACGCCGAGGACTGCGCGTACCGGGTGGAGGTGGAGCCTCTGGACGTGACCTCCGGCGGGTGGACCCTCGCCGGCCATTGCCAGGACACGCTCCACCTCGGACGGCTCGGCATCCGCGCGGGCCTCCGCCTCGATGCGGCCCACGCGAGCGGCGGCGGGTCCTCCACGGGCCTGCGCCTGGGCCTCGGACCGCGTGTGTCCCTGGCCTGGAACGTCACCGGCGACGGGCGCCACTGGCTCCTCGCGCATGCAGGGCGGAGCCACGATCCGGATCTCCTCGCCGCCACCGCGCGCGCGACGCTTCCCCGGCAGCGGGTCCGGGCGTGGAGCGACGGGGCCTTCGACGGCTGCGCCCGACCCGGGCCGGCCTGCGTCGAGCTCGGAGGACCGGCGGGACTCGCACCGGGCGGGTTCCCGCGGACGGACGAGGTGGCCCTCGGCTGGCGCGGGCGGCCCGCTCGCGGGGTCGAGGGCGGGTTCGAGGCGCGGTGGCGCCGGACCTCCGAGCTCTGGACCGAGGAGGAGATGCAGCTCCTCACCGACGCCGGCGGCCGCTGGACGAGCCGGGACGGAAGGTGGTCCGCGCGGCGAAGCATCGCGGCCGATGAGCGAGCCTGGCGACAAGCGCTCGGCCTCGGGGTCTGGGCCAGGGCGCACGCGGGGCCGGCCCGGGTGTTCCTGACCTGGAACCTGGCACGCGTCACCGGGACGGCTGCCGGTCCGTTCGACCCGTGGCTCGCCGATCCGCGCACCGCGGCGCTCGCTGCCGGCCCGCTTCCCGACGACCGGCGGCACCGGGTGGAGGTCTCGATCGCGCTCCTCGTCCATCCCGCGGTGGAGCTGGGGGCGCGGCTGCGCTACGCCACCGGAGCTCCACTCTGGGAGACGTTCAGCGTTCCCGGGTCGGCCGGTCTGCGGACGGTCCGGGG